>JAJZXS010000039.1 GCA_021806295.1 Thermoplasmata archaeon | reverse complement strand
TCTTGAAAAATACATAATAAATACTGAATATGTGCTAGAAAATTATAAAATCTATTTATTCATTTAATTTTTTGGCGAGATAGGGGAGCGACTCTTCGTAGCGTGGGGTATTATAGAAATGACCCCCGTTGAATTCCTGATATGAATGGTTGATACCCAGTGTTTTCATTTTATCATGTAATGTACGCATTCCCATAAAGAGACTGTATTCATCTTTTGTTCCAACATCCATGTATATTGCCTTCAATTTTTTCAGATTGTCAGCCCTGAATTCAACGTTTCTAACAGGATCGTATTCCGACCACTTCTTCCAGATATCCTCACGGAACATTCCGGTATCCATATTGAATGGAAGTTCTGGTTTGCCATTTTCAGTATCATAGGAATAAAATGCAGACATGCCGATTATGTTGAGTGCCCTTATCTCTTCATCCTTGAGGTCGTCTTTTCTGGACTTTTCCTCAAGATAATTCTGCACAGAGGTGCCGTACAATTCACGATATGCAACAGGGATATCCGGTATATACACGTATTCGAACCCACTATCTCCGAAATGATTGGCAAAACCGCTGATAATGTCTGGGTGATTGGATGCAAGTGTGTAAGACCCGAAACCGCCGGAAGATTTCCCGAAGAGTCCTACATTTCCGGTTTTATATTTTTCTGATATAAATGGTATTATTTCTTTAATTATGAAATCTTCATAGTTTCCTGCGCCAGGAGAATTTATGTACTGGTTCACATGGTACTTAGTTGAAAAATCAGGATTTATAATAACAGAGTTTTCCAGCATATTTTTACTGTAAAGCTTCTTCAAAACCTGGGAAAATCTATTATTGAGCTTTGGAGTTCCATTCAATCCAGCAAGCTCAATCAAAAGCGGTGCGTCCTTCACCGGTCTGTCAGGATGGAATACAAGTATCTTACGTTCAATCGGATCTCCAAGAGGATTCCCTTTGAGTGCATTGCTATTTATTTCTACTAGTTCGGCCTCAAGTGTCATGTATGTTAATCGCACAGGAATACTTACGTTTAACTTTAAAATCTTGGGATGCCATGGCCCATCTGTAATTGTAACTCTATGATTTATTATTTACTCGGTAATTTATTATATGATCTGAAAGTTCATTACTCACATTCTAACATGCTATGTGAAAGGTGAGCCGCCTCTTGCTAATGCAATGAGGCTTTCTGATTCAAGGACTATGCCTGCCTTAACATACGTACTTATATTTAGACCTGGGGCATTGGCATTCATCTCCACAGGCGTATATTCCCTTAAACGCCCTGTAGGTACTATATAAAAGCCAAAGATTTAATTCAAGTGCCTATATTATAATATTATTGAAATATATTCTTACAAATATTTCTATTCCAGAGATTCATCCACACAATAAATTCAGTGGCTTTCTTTCTGGTAAATTGATTTGTAAAAGTATTAAATTCCCTGATCTAATATACTTTTATGATACGACCGTGCCTGGCAGTCAGTAAATTTAAAGCAGATTCTACTATCAAACAAGTGCGGGAACAGCATTTGCTCGACAGTGGCTACCAGATTGAGCAATCTGGAAATACTGTATATGTGCCATTGATTAGGAAGATAGACAATTCAATATATTTCAATTTCAGGACCAGGAAAACAGGAATTGAAAGAATAATAGGTGATATCTCAAAACGGGAAGTAGATACCGAAAAATTGTCCTATATAAGACTTGGAAACTCCCTGATTTTTAAACAAAAGATATCATCAAAAATTGCCAGAATATTTGCCAGGATGCCTGGAATAGAAAATATATATTACGAAACGGGAAAGACTACAGGTACTATGAGAAAACCGTCATTGAGGCTGGTATACGGACCTGGGGGAAATACAAAATTAATGGAATATGGAATTATATACATTATGGATCTTCAGAAGGTTATGTTCTCACCGGGCAATATCAACACAAGGAGCAAGATGCGTTCTATCAACCTCTCAGGTTCCACTGTAATAGATATGTTTTGCGGAATAGGCTATTTTTCACTGCAGGTAATGAAAAATAGTATGCCCGGAAGGATGATATGCTGTGATATTAATCCAGATTCTACATATTACCTTAAGCAAAATATTCTTGCGAACAAAATCAGTTATCAGGTCGACGTTCTCACAGGTGATTCACGTACTGTGATTCCGTTCATTATTGCAGATTATATAATAATGGGTAATTTCAACAGTCCATATTTTATCAGTGCCGCACTGATCAGATCACGTCCTGGCACGGAAATATCCATGCATTATCTTGCAACCATAGAGAACGTAGGACGACGCGAAGACAGTATAATGACCATGGCCAGGAAGATGGGTTTTCTATTAACGTGCAAATCCAGTTATACCGTGAAATCTGTTGGGCCCAGCTATATTCATGTAAATTCAATATTTAAAGTAGTGCTGGCCCTCTGAGCAAAAATTAATAAAGGTACTAATGATCTTATTTTTATGCCTGACCGCATGGACATTAGTTTCATTGATGCTGTATCGCTTCTGCTACGGATCCTACTCCTTATTGCCTTCGGAGCGGTAATTCTGCATATGTTTATTGGAATGTATTATGCTGTACTCGGCGCAGTGAGTAACCCTGCATCCACCGAAAGCGCTATTTATAATTTTATTGACATTATAGTTGAGGATTCACTTCTTGCTGTTGTTATATTTGAGATCTATGAAAGCATAATACAGTTTTTCCGCGGGGAGGGCGATACCATACTTTACATTATAAATGCAGCCATATCCTTTACTGCCAGGGAGATAATCCTTACTATTTTTGCTGCACACGTATTCGAGCTGGTAAATACCTATGAGCTCCTTGGGTTTTCCGCACTTATACTTGCACTTGCTGGAACAAGGTATCTGTTTATACTGGCAGATAAGAATAAAAAACCTGCAAAACTTCAATAATGGCATAAAAGTTATTATATTATTTTCTAATCACCATCTTGAATAATGGTAAAAACATTAAACTGGTGATAATAAATGGTAAATAATAATAGAACAGGCTATGTTCCAAAACCCATGGAAACATTAAAAAATTCATTATCAAAAAACATAATGATAGACGTCAGGGGAAACAGAACATATTCAGGTGTACTCGAGGGATATGACATATACATGAATTTAGTGTTGAAAAACGCAACAGAGACCATAAACAATGAAAATAAGGGAACGTTCAGCATGATGCTACTTCGTGGGGACAACATAATATTTGTATCACCATCAGGAGGGGAATAAGATGAGCAATGGAACGTCATCAATGGGAAAGGCAAATAATAAAAAGATTCACATAAGATGCAGAAGATGTGGGCATAATAGCTACAACGTTAGGGAAAAAAGGTGTTCTTACTGTGGATTTCCTTCCCCGAGAATCAGACATTATAACTGGGCAAAAGCCAAGTGAGGAGTGCGCTGTTGTCGGTTATACCGGTAATGACGCATTCACCACCATCAACTTTTCTTTGAGGGCCCTGCAACATAGGGGGCAGGAAAGCTCTGGCATAGCTACCTTTGATGGAAAAATCCATATAACCAAGGGTATGGGGCTTGTTTCAGAAGTTTTTAGAGGAGAGATTTTACCCGGGAGAATAGGAATAGGGCATAACAGATATTCAACTGCCGGGTCCAAGGGTGTTGAAAATGCAGGGCCCTTTGTCATTTCCTCATCACTCGGATACATAGGTATATCCCATAATGGTGAGATTACAAATGCCCATGACCTGAGGGAGAGACTAAAGGAAAAGGGGTATATATTTTACAGCTCCAGTGATACCGAAGTACTTCTCACGGAAATTGTCAGCGAAATCGGGAAGTACGGAATTATAGACGGAATCAAAAAGGCAATGCTGAAGATCAGGGGTGCATATGCCCTGGCGATTCTAA
>JAJZXS010000018.1 GCA_021806295.1 Thermoplasmata archaeon | reverse complement strand
GGTCTGCAGGTGGAATGCCTATGCCGGTTAAAACCCAGTATGACTGGAGGTCCATGACAGGAAAATGGATACATATGGCATATGGCTTAACTGAAAGCACATCACCGGTAGCATTATGGGAATATCCATACTCTGGAGAATTGATAACCCACAATGGTGTTCTTACAACAGGAAAACCTGTTTATTACACAAAATTATTCCGTGGGAGGGATGGAGAATTAACTGTATCAGGCCCGCAGATTGTTGATTCGTATTTCAATAATTCAGAGGATACAAGAAAATCTTTTACCAGGAAAGGTCTGAAAACTGGAGATGTGTGTTATATAAATAAGGGTGGTTTTGTTTTCATAATTGACCGGAAAAAGGATCTAATCGATGTTTCCGGCTATAAGGTTGTACCTGCCGAGGTTGAGGGAGTCATAAGAAAAAACACTTGCGTCGAGGACGTAGTAGTTATCGGAGAACCTGATGAGTATAAGGGTGAGGTTCCAGTTGCATACATCAAACTTAATGAGGGTGAGTTCTCTTATGAAAGTATCAGAGAGAATATTATGGAAACATGCAGAAAGGAGCTTGCAAGGTATAAGGTTCCAGCATCAATTATATTCGTCCGTGAAATGCCAGTTAACGCATCCGGAAAAATTAAAAGGTCTGGAATAAAATCAATGGAGGTTGTTTACAGATGATCAGTGGATTTGCTGAAGCGGTTTATAAAAATTACGATGGCAGTGTCTATGATTTGATGGATGAAGCCCTGGGAAAAGCCCTGGAAATGGCAGGCATTGAAAGAAAAGACCTTGATGGATTTATGACGACATTCCTGCCTGGCGTATTTGATGGAAATATATATATGCATTTTTTCCCGGACCAGATCTGTGGATATCTGGGAATTACACCGAAATATATAGATTCGTTAGATTACGGGGGCCCATCTGTTCTATCAGCATTATGGAGGGCTGAACGGTTAATAAAAGAAGGAGTTGCTGAAAATATCCTTCTGTTATTTGGCGGAAAGGGTTCGGATGTAAGGAAAAGGAAGCAAACTGTGGATTCATTTGAAAAACTATACCCGGAGGTAACAAACACGCCGTACAGGCATTTAATAAATCTTTACAACAGCATGAACCCCGTTTCAGACTATGCGTTAGCAGCAGAACGGCATAAAAAAATTTTTGGATCAACCGATTATCAAAGGGCGGAACTGATTGCAAAACAGAGGAAAAATGCAAACAGGTCCGGGTATGCAATGTTTACCGGTGACTTATCTCCTGAGGATGTTCTTAAATCGTCAATAATAGCATCTCCACTGCATTTGCTGGAAATAGTATATCCAGTGGATGGTTTCCATGCCTTTATAGTATCCAGGAAATCTGGAAAACTCAGGGACATAAGAGTACAGAATTACGGAGAAGCCCACCAGAGCCTGCTGCCACCAGAAGTGGATGATATAACTGTAACACCTGCTATAGAAAGTTCTAAGAATTTCAGGAAAGAAATATTGAAATGTGATTTTTACGAACTTTACGATTCCTTCAGCATTACTGTCATGCTCCAGCTGGAAAATACCGGCATAGTGCCTAAAGGACAGTCTGGAAAATTCATTGAAAAAAACTCAATATCTGTTGATGGTGATCTACCGTTAAATACAGGGGGTGGCAGCATTAACCGTGGTCAGCCTGCTTATATGAGCGGCAGTGTACTTCTATATGAAGCTCTTTTGCAGATGAATGAAATGGCATCGGGAAACCAGGTTAAAAATGCACGAAAAGTATTCATCAATGGGATAGGAGGATGGTCCAGAAACCATTCAGTTTCATTAATTCTGGGTGATTAAATGAAAATAGAAGATGTATATAATGAGTATGACAGGATGTTTGCCAGCAGTAATATGCCATTCATCAGATGCAATACATGTGCTAAGGCCTATTATTATCCCAGAACGGTATGCCCATTTTGTGGGTCCAGTAGCATAGAAATTATTAAATCATCAGGGACCGGTGAAATTTACTCCTGCACAGAATTCAACGGAGGATTTTATGGCATAATAAAATTCAAGGAAGGTTTTGGTGCATACATGGATATTGAAGGAAATAATATAGTAACTGGGAGAAATATAATTATTAAATTCCGGGAGATAAGTGGAAAAATTCTCCCCTATGCATTCGTAGATTAATGGGCTTATGCTTTAATATGCAATCTAACTCTCTCAATATTTGTCCATTATTCCTTCAACGCATCTTAAAATATTGTCAAAATTATTTATATTTTCCTTCATGAATGTATATGCGAATTCATCATCTATTTTGCCATATCTGTAAACAACAATGTTCCTGAAGCCTTTCATGTTTTTCATTATGTTTCTGGTCTCGGCACTTATAATATTTTATTATAAAGATTATCTATCATAGATGAATCGTCTTCTGGTATGCCTAAATTTAAGTCCGAGTTAATTATATAAAAAATATCTACTAAATTTTCAATGGAAAACTCAAGCCTTTTATATATGCCATCCTTAATAATTCCCAGATTTTAATATTTAGTGAAAGAATCAGGTAGATTGTTCCTTATCAGTTCTAAACTTTCCTGAATTTCACTTATTTTTTATTATGTCTTTTCTCATTGTATCTTCTCCAGATTTATATAATCATAATATCCTCGTTTATAGTCATCAAATTCCTGAATTGTACTTCTAAAAATATCGTATATCTCCTTATCTTTATAGTAGAGTATTTTGCCCTTCAACACGCTAAATCTTATGTATAAAGGCAGATCCTGAAATATATGTATATCAAAGATATCGTTTACGTTGGACAGTATGTTCAACCGAAATTCATTTCGTTCTCTCTGGATTCCCCTATAATAAATACATAAATCAATGTCTGAGCCCTTATGAAATGTGTTGTTGGCCAATGAACCATAATTGATTATAAATTTTATCTTATTTTGTTTATCAAGTTTTTTATAAGATCAACAATGTCGTTTATTAAGCCGTTGGACATAAAAAACAAATTATAAACAATATTAATAACTTTCTCTTTTTCTATTCACCTATAGCTTTAAAGACAATGAATTCTGGGTTATTGCAAAATAAGGAATTTCCATAAAGGTATTACCCTTATGTTTCCATATTCTTCTTCATCATATGTTATTAAGAGTGAATTTTCGACCCTTTCTCCATATTTACCCATAAACATTTTAATTTGCTTCTCAGTTCTATTTGTTTTCTTAACCTCAATGGGAGAGATTTTATCATTGTTAACCAAAATAAAATCTATCTCATAACTATTTTTATAAAAATAATCCGTTTTAATTTTCATTAAAACCAAATTTTCCATAACATACGGCAATAATTCATGGAATTTATCAGATAATGCAAAAATAATATTAGGGGTCACAGGATAGCATTTTTTCAATTTTCTAAGACTTATGTAATCATTTACCCGGTAATTATAGATCATCTTTATCAGAAATCCTAATTCCAAATATTCAAAATAATTTGATATTGTTCTCTGGTCTTTGCCCAGATTTTCTGATATGGCTTTGAAATTTAATGTTAACCCGGGTTTATTTACAATAAGTTTCATTAATGCCCTCACAAGGTTTGTATCATTAATTTTGAATTCATTCTCTATATCCCTGTATATTATTCTGTCTATCACAGATTCTTTTATATACATTTTTGCATAATCTTCATCATCATTCTGTGCAAGTTCAGGAAAAGTTCCGTACTTCATGTATTTTTGCAGCATAGGAATCAGTTCTCTCTTATACATATCCGGATTCCGACGTATTTTTTCTCTCTCATAATTATTCATTTCAAGAAATTCGTTGAAGCTTAAAGGTTCTATATATAGAGATATAATTCTACCTGCAAGGCTTTCGTTTGATTTTCTTCTCAATGAGACAGAAGCTGATCCTGATAATATAAATTTTATAGTGGGATACAGATCATAATATATCTTGATTTGATTTTCCCAATCAGGAACTTTCTGTATCTCATCAAAAAATATATAGAGATTTTCTTTGATATTATCAAAAGTATCGTTTAGCACCATTTCCTGATAACCATTCAATATATCTTTTATACTATAAGTGTAATCATCAAATGAGAAATATAACACATACATGCTCTTATGAACTTTCAACAATTCCGAAATTATCTGATACATTATGGTAGTCTTGCCCATCCTCCTCAGGCCGTATAACATAATTATTAATTTTTTGTCCATATATTTTAGAATACTGCTGAATGCATCTCTTTTATAGTCCTTTACCAGTTCAGGTCTTATCGTACCAGTAGTCCACCATGTGTTGAATTTTTCGAGTTCAGTTAACTCCATTTTTGTGTATCAGTATCATTTATAAAATAATTACGTTATAATGTCATTAAATTTCAGATATTATAACGTTATAATGTAACTAAATATAAGAATAATTTAATCTGGATCATTTACCATATTCTGTATATTTATAGAGGATGCCTCTTGTTGAGCATCTCTTTAATCTCATTGTGGTATTTATAGTAGATAATGTAATTATTTTACCATGAACTTAATCTCTAACTCTGGTATGTTTGCATAATATATCTTCAATTCCTTCTTCTTTTCTAAGTTTTGAGGAAAGACCTTTATACTTATAGATTGTGCATATGGATAATTGATTAACCACAAAACAAAACACAGTTATCCGGACTAGGTACTGAAATTTGAGATACTTACTATGCAAAATAGCGCAAGTTAGAGATTAATGCAAAAGCAAATAGTTGTTATTTGAAAAGTTCCTCTTTTACTACCCTGTCCCGTTTAAATTCGATCAGGAAGTAATAAAGCATGAACAATATAAGTATTATAATTACACCTATGTCGAGCGCCTCTCTGGGCATCCCATATATAAATAAAATTAGTAATACGATACCGGCTATGGTTGTATATGGATATAAGGGGGTTTTGAAAGTACCAGCTTTTTTCATTCTCCTAAAATGTATTAAAGCGAAACTTGATACAAGATAGGAAAGCAAAAGACCAAAATTGCTTATTGCGGCGATTATATAGATATTTCCGGAGAAAAGCATTATAATTCCGATCATGGACGAAATTATCACACCATTAACGGATACATCTTTTTTGGAATCAAATTTTCTGAAGAATTTCGGAAGAAGCTTATTTTCTCCGATCTGGTAAAGTATACGTGATGATGTCATTATCATTGCAAGCGTGGCAGAAGTTGTTGCTATTAATGCTCCGATAGTCACAATCAGATATAGAGAATATGGTGCATGCGCATAATTTAATGCAAATGCAAGCGGGTCAGCTGATACTGTGAATTTGGAAGCGGGCACCATTACCATCAGGGCAATAACAACCAGTATGTAGAATATCATGCTGATAACCACAGATAATACAATGGCTTTTGCAGCTTTATTTGCACCTCCTTTGACGTCTGATGTTATTGTTGATATTGATTGAAAACCTGAATATGCAAAAAAGACAGCTATACTTGCGGCGAATATTGCAGCAATATTATCTTTGGCTGGAGGTACGGTGAAATTTGAAACATTCAATGTTTTGGTAGAATATGCAAGTGCAATGGCAGAAATGACAAAAATCGTCAGTATCCCGAGTTTTATTATTACCAGAAAAAAATCAGCCTTCGCAGCCTTTTTAATTCCGATAATATTCACTATAGATAAAACAAAAATTAAGATAATTGCAAAAATGATTGGAAAATATCCGTAATGGAGAGCTGCGAGGCTGCCAAAATATGATCCGAATCCGAGTGCAATGGCTGCTATGGCGGTGGAAAAACTGAAGTAAAGGAGGATTCCTGTAATAAATCCCATTTCGCTGCCGAATGCTTCATAAGCATATGAAAAGGAGGCTCCTTTAGCATGTGGCATAATAGAACCGAGTTCTCCGAATTCCAGAGCAATAATAATTGCAAGAATACCCACCAAAGCGAATGCAACCAATGCGTTGGCCCCCGCTAATGCTATTGTCGTACCGCTTAAAACAAATATGCCGGCACCTATAATTGCACCCAGGCCAACTGCCGTTGCAATCGGGAGGCTTATTAACTTCTTTTCTTTCATTGTATTCGCCTTACACCTATATCAATGATGTTTATTATTGTTTATTTTTATATTAAATCCTTGGTTTTATATTATATTGTTGTATGTGTTTTACGCGTATAATGACTTGAAATCTAACAACCTTCCAGTTTAGATTAGAATAAAGTAACCACAAGTGTGCTTTGAATGAATCTAATCTATGAAAACGAATACTTAAATATTTAATTGGATTGATTATTCATGGAGCAGTTTTATTTTAGATCTTTTGATAGAACTATTGGTGTAGCCTGTGATGTTTTAAGTTTATATTACGAGATGAAATGCCTTTCACTGTATGATAATGCAGCCGTAAATTATCATGTGAAGGAAGGCCACCTATCTATGTGGCTCGATTACATAGGCGAACATGACCTCGCGGAAAGTATTAGAACCGAGAAAGAAATAGAATCTGTATTAAATATACTGGAAACTAAAATAAAGAAAAATACTAAGGGAAAATCAGGAAAAGGTGGTATGCAGCGCGGTCAAGGAAATCATGAAATGAAGCAGGGACAAAAACATAAGGAAAGAATGGTAAGCTAAATTATCACCTTTCTATAACAGTACCTGTATCCATATTTTTTATATTGTCTATGGAAGTTATATAGACTCTTTTTCCTCCTCTCTTCAGGAACTTCAGTGCGGCTAGTATTTTCGGCTTTATTGTTCCCTCTTCAAAATTTATCTGATTAAAATAATCCAGCATACGTGAGTACGTAATCTTATTGATGGCTCCAGATTTACTGGCAAAATCAAGGTATACATTTTTCACATCTGTTAGAATAATCAAATCATCTGCGGCTATTAGGGTGCCTATTAAGGCAGAACTCAAATCCTTGTCAATGACTCCATCAAATTCGGCATATCCGTTCTGTGTCTTTTCAACAGGTATCCCGCCTCCTCCGACCCCTATTGGCAAATATCCATGTGAAAGTAAGTATGTTATTGAATCACTTTCGAGTATACTTACTGGTTCTGGAGACTTCACCATTTTTCGATATCCTTTGCCCATCTCCATGGAGTAGGAATCATCTATTTTATGATCATAAAAGGGTCCTATAGGCTTTAATGTGTAATTTGCCTTGTTTACCACTGTGTGTGTGAGTACCGGTACAGGAGGCTTATTTAAAATATGAAAATCTTTCAGGCTTTGATATGCCCTTGAAATTATGTCCAACAGGAAGCCCTGTGACATTGCCCCACAGATACCTATGGGATATAATGTTTTTTCTAATATTTCTCCTACCTGGGGACCATTGCCGTAAGTTATTACAGATTCATTATTATTTATAATATCTGCAAGGCTATAAAATGTCTCGGTTGCCTTCCATATCTGATCATCAATGCTCGGTTTCCCATTGTCGAGCGCGTTTCCTCCCAGTGCAATCACTCTTTTACTCATATAACCCCATCATAGTTTATCTTATGTTACCCTGCCACTTTATATTTATTCCTAAATCCCGGGCAGACTACAATCATACCTATAGGATGTCCAGAATTTAAGTTTGTTCTCTTGGGATTATGGAAACTGGTTGTAGAGGATAACAGTATATATTCATTAACTTCTGAACTTTTTTTATTTATCCATAACACAGATATTTATATATACTAAATAGACATGTCTAATAAGACATATATGGAAGAGCTTAAGAAAAGTGATGTGTACAGAATCGTTGCCCTGATGGCGTTTGCGGGAACGTTGATAGTATACGTTGAAACAATGATTGTTCCTGCTATTCCTGTATTTATTACTTTTTTCAATACAACTTATAATAATGTTTCCTGGATCCTCACAGCTTATCTGATAACAGGAACTGTTGCAGCCGGAATATTTGGCAAACTCGGAGATGTATTCGGAAAGAGGAAGGTATTTCTGATACTATCATTCATTTATGCAGTCTCTGTATCCATGGGTGGATTTGCCACAACACTGGATGAGCTCGTGGCAATACGTGTTGTTCAGGGCATCGGATTCGGCATGTATCCACTTGCATATGCTATAATCAACGATGTTGTTCCAAAATCTAAACTTGCCCTTGCCCAGGGATTAATGAGTGCTACCTTTGCAGTGGGTGCCGGAATTGCACTTGTATTAGGAGCTTATATTACAGAAACATTCAGCTGGGAATGGTCTTTCCATACAATTGCTCCTGTTGCCTTTGCCCTCTTCATACTTTCATATTTCTTTTTGAAGGATGCTGCAGAACCTGTAAAAGAAAAAATTGATATCGCCGGAGTTGGGATTATGGCAGCGGCCCTGGTGTCATTGATATTTGCACTTTCCGAAGGAAATCAGTATGGCTGGACTTCTCCATTGATTTTATTTCTATTCATATTTTCGGCGTTGGCTTTCTATCTGTTTATTATTTACGAACTTCACAATAAGAATGCTTTTATTGATATGCATTTGCTGAAAACCAGGAATATACTTATTGCAAATTTTGTAGGGCTCTTTACCATGGCAGGTATGTACTTTCTATTTTTTACTGTTCCCACCCTTCTCCAGGATCCTGCTCCCAGTGGTTTCGGCAGGTCTATTCTGGAATCGGGTTTAATTATGCTTCCTGCCACAATATTAGCAATGGTGTTTGCCCCTGTTGCTTCCAAGGTAACTGACTCCAGGGGACCAAAAACATCAATACTGATAGGTCTTATGGTAAGTTTCGGTGCATTTTTCCTGCTTCTGGTGCACAGGGGTAGCGTAATAGACATAATCGAGGCGGCCACCATACTTGGTTCCGGGTTTTCCTTTGTTCTGGTGGGAATTATCAACTTACTTCTAATATCTACTCCCAAGACAAAGGCAGGCGAGGCTACCGGGCTAAATACTGTATTCAGAGAACTGGGCATGACAGTAGCACCGGCAATCGGAGGAACATATGAAACAATGTTCTCGGTAAGGGTAATAATAGGCCTGATACCCTATAGATTTAATGGATTCCCATTTATTCCTGTGACATACGGTTTTCCATCCCAGACCTCTTACAACTTTACCTATATTACAGGGTTAATATTCCTTCTTTTTGCCGTCCTGATCACGCTCCTTGTAAAGGAAAAAAATGGTGATAAAAATGAAAACATATAAAAAAATAATGGCTGGACTAATAATAATGTCCATGATAATGCTGGCTATATCTGCGTCCGGAATAATATCTACCGGACATAATTCTGGTATTGCTTTCCCGGATACTGTTGATAATAATGCCATGGCAGTGACATCTGTATCATGGTACTCTCCAAATTCGACAGAACTACCTGCTCCGGGAAGCAACGGAATTCCACTTTATGTTACATTTACTTCCTATGCAACAATAACTGATGCAAACATATCGCTCAACCTTTCAGCGTATAAATCTCCACTCTCATATACGTACATAAGTGGTCCGAATTCAGATGTAAGAACGTACAATATCATACCGGAAATAGAGCAGGGCCATTCTTATACTATCATGCAGCTTGTAAATATAAGCAAAATAAGCAAATACCAGTATTATGATGAAAATCTGACATACAGCAACACAACAATTTCAGGGAATACAACATTTACCATTCCGGTAGGGCACCCCCAGATAGGGCTTATTTCATACATAACTAATCCGCCGGTGATATACCAGAACGAAAAATTCATAAAACTTACAGCCTATACTGAAAATACAGGAACTTCTGCAATGAAGAATGTTAAAGTAAATATAACATCCAGTGATTACAATATAGTAACTCCAGTACAGTATTCCATTGCATATTACCCGCAGGGCAAACTGTTAAATTTTACCTTCTATATCAATGCCGACAATATTACTGGAAAAGCACCGGTGTATTTGCATATCAATAATGATACGTATACATTGAATACTTTTATACATAGCAATGGAAAGCAGAGCTTATCCATATCTGTACTGAAAAAATCCCTGGTTTCAGACACAAAAAAACAGATAATGATATTTTATCTAAATGATACCGGTAACAGAACATATCTTGATGTTCAGGTTCATATGTTATCTCCCAGTATAATAGCGATACATGTGTCCTCGTCAAACCCACTGGGAGCACTTACAGCAAACAATGTGACGTTTGCACAGATTAAACCCGGGGAAAGCATTACTGTAACCTATGTGGTGGATACATCATCTGCGCCATCAGGCAATTATCCTGTACAGATGCTTGTACAGTACCATTTCAATAACACTGCAGAAACCTTTGATAGGGTATATACATATAATCAGAAAATTGTCCCCACCACGACACAGCAGGTTGAAAATGCCCTGGTGGAGCCACTGTACGCAGGATTGACAGCCATGATAATTATAATACTTATTTCTATCGGAGCTATTGCAGTCCACTCTAAAAGAAAATCCAGAAATGTAGAAAAAAAGATGAATAAGATGGCTCAGGAAGAGAAGAAGGATTCTAAAAAGAATCCATAAATTTTTTTACTTTATAAGAATTGATTCATATGAATGATTACTCCCTGCGTATACTCTACATATTAAACCTCAAAGAAATGACAGGATATGGGCTCTCAAAGCAACTTTATAATTCGGCAACAGGAAAAAACATTTCTAATGGCGCATTGATCCCTGTACTAAACCGCCTTATGACGGATAATTTTATTACATTTAATATACGAAAAGGAAAGAAATATTATTCACTTACAGAGAAGGGGGAAAAATTTGTAAGCAATGTTCTGGACCTAAATGAAGAGGTCAGGGATCAGGCCATCTTTGATGCAATTGACCGTGAATTCCCCTATATAAATGTATTTACAGATATAGAGGATTATAAAGTCCTGAAAGAGTTGATAAGGGAAATAGGTCATCCTATCATAGAGACAATACGGCAGGCTTTCTATCTCAGAAAGAATGGAGATGAAGAAGGCATAGATAATATTAACAAAATGCTAGTAAATATAATTAACTATGCGAAAGAGAGAAATTTAAAAAGGAAATAAGTTAAGAATCATTTGTGGATAAATTCAAAATATGATGGTAGAAAAAGCAGAAAGTTTCCATTAGCCACTGAAGAAGACTTTACGGTTTCATCTGAAAAGGGCATTGAACTGCCTGTTATAATCAAATTATACAGGGATATATAAAGGATTAAATCTCTGATAGAAAATCTATAAGTTTTTTGATGGATTCACCATCTTTAACCGATGCATTCAGGTCAAATTTCGCCTTAATTGCCAGTTCCTTACTCCCTGTGGGTATGAGGAAATACGCCGTCTGATTCTTACCTAAAAGTATTATTTTATCCTTTGTAACCTTACCTGTGGTTTTATCTTTGTATGAATATCTTATAAACTTTCCAGAATCAACATAAATTCTTTCTTCAAGCTTTCCAGATTTGGTTTGAGTTTCATATGGTTCCACCATATAGATCAATCTATGTAGCCTATAAATATGTTCTCTCCTTTATAATATATCCTGCAGCAATTATACAGAGGTTAATTATGTTATTATGCTTCCAAAGTGGTTTTCTCTCCCCTATAAAGATACAGGCTCCCGCTTCAAGGTTAAAATAAAGTATGACATATAATTTAAATTTATATGCAATTTATTTACAGAAACTGAAATAAATATTTTTATTTATATTCGGGTTAAATTCTTGAGTGATATGGACAGGAAATTCAAATATATTATAGTGGTAATTATCGTTATAGTTGTTATAGCGGGCGGTGTCTCATATTATTTGATTGAAAGCAGCCCTCACTTCGGGTTCCCATCCTCAAGTTCTATATACACTGACATTGGCAACAATTCTAAACTTAATGAGTCAAAGGTCATAGTTAGTGGACCTGCTTCCAATATAAGCAGAGAAGAAACTTTATACTTCAATAAAACGATAAACGGTACACCAGTTTCATTTGTAACAATTATAGAAGCCCATGCAAATTCAACCTCTAAGGCAAAGGCATTATATAAAACCATATTTATCAGTGCTGGATCAGATATAAAAGATTCAAATGCTGTAAATATATCATATAGTGGATTTTTATATACAGTTATAAATAACAATACCGCATTCGGATACAGAGGGAACATGATATTTGTGGTGGCATGGCATGGCACTTCCCTAACGGTAACAGAGAAATTGGCAAAATCCGCAATGGCATCTATGTCAGGTAAAACATATGCTTCCTCATCCTCAGGAACAGGTTATGGTTACTGAATATTTTCCATTTCATGGAAAATGATTTAAAAAATATAAATATAAACAAATTTTAAACTAAAAATTTGGATTCTACCTAAATGGGTAGACGATAAAAACATAAATGTCATATTAATTTAAACCGAAATTCTTTATCTTTCAGTAATGGAAAAAGGATTAACCTCATTTTACGCCGTGGGCAAGCATCATACCAAAATAATGTTCAACATAGTGATAATCCAGGGTGACCTGCATCCCAGAACTTTTCAAAAATCCATTGAGAATTACCATATTCCAGTAACTGTCCGGCTTGGCTTCCACCACCATGCCCTGTTCCATGTTTTCCAGCCCCTGCAGGGAACCGCGCTCGAGATACCCTCTGATTCTGTCTTCATAGAGCTTGGCATATTCGGAAAATCCATACGGTCCAGATTTGCTGTGTGTATGTGCCTGATCGGCACTGAATATAACACTGATTTTGATATCCATACTATCCACAGTATTCCAGATGTTTCTTCCAAGCCTCATGAGCTTCTCTGTATCAGATATTCTGGGCTGCGATATTATGCTTATTTTCTGATTTCCGAAGAACGTTAACGGTATTATGGTTCCGAAATCTTCGGGGAATACGGAAAGAGGTCCAGAGGAGGTTGCAAAATTCACTGTCACCATCTCCTTGCCGAATTCAGCTGCTATATTCCTCACAATTTCTTTATCAGTTTTATGCTTACTTACTAACCTGGCTGTCTTTGTTGAATATTCACCGTATAGATTTTCGGTGTTAATTATTGGTATCCCGCTGGAAAGAGTCATTCCATGCGGGGTTAGCACTATTATTGAATCCGAACTGTCACCCCGGGTTAGATCTAATATCCTGTTATGCATCTCCCTGCTTTCCTCATCTGGCATATCTATTATCTCATCACCGTGTGGAATTACATAAAGTCTTTCTAATACCATGTTTTTAAATGGCAAGATAACTAATAAATATAACCGAAATTTTTTTCATATGTGAAACAAATTCAAACAGTTAAAATACTTAATTGCCTGGCGGAAATAAACGTTCAGTATAGTATCGGCATCAAATAATTAATGAAATTCATTGCAATAAATGCTTTCATATATTGGCCCTTCACGTGTCAATGTGCTTTTAAAAAGGCATATACGATCTATGCCTAACGTTTCATTTTGAATTACCATATGGGATATCCACGGCATCGTTCCCCTATTTCTTACCCTTGCAATGGTTATATGTGGCAGGAATCCCCTGTTACTATTTTTATATTCTGGTAAACGTTTCAATATAGAATTATAAAGAACCTCAAAAAACTGGCTTTCCAGAACAAGTGCTATAACCTTGGGATGATAAATATCCGGAAATGCTGTCATGCCTGAAATTTTTGCCCCGAACTTTTTACCTGAAATATTCTTCATTTCACTGGTTATCCGGTTTGATTCCATTATATTAACATCACCTAAAAATAAATATGTAAGATGGAAATTATTAGGTTCAGTGACCCTCAAATTTTTATTACCGGAAAGCACTTTTATAATATCTTCTATTTCTCTGGTTAGTTTTACAGGTGATGCTATAAACATCCTCATAATTTTATAGTTATTGATTTTCCTCAATAAATTTTTTTATCTCATCGAGATTATTCATAATTAACTTAGCTTTTGCAACTCCGAATGTAAATGGATACTTATCTTCCTCACTGCTCATCAATGTCAATACTTTATGTCCTTTAAATTCCGTTACCTTCGCAACCATAAGTGTATAATGAAATTGTAGAATAAAATTTTATTGCTTTTAAAATTATTACAGATCATTATAGTTTTAGGCAGTATTCGTTTATCGAATCACCACAGGCTAATATTTTCTTATCCACACAAATCGGGAGATCTATATTTAATAAATAGTTCATTACGATAAATGAAAACAGAACTGGAAAGCATATTTATAAAACTTTATAGTACACAAAAAATCTCTATTGAAGTATTTCCAGCATAAAATATGGCTATGAATCCTATTTATCGAAAAAATTTTCCCTGATCATTGCATTAAAAACTGTTCTAAATCTAATAAAAAGAAAGTAATCTATGTGATTTTTATATAATTCCTCAGAAATTACATCGAGATGCTCCAGCGTACTGTATATAAAAAAGATACAGTAAAAACTTGGTCTCTCCTTAACCCATATTTTTAGGGGAGAATGTGCAATTGAAATTTCATCTATTTTATTGTTTTTTATTGAAGATTTCATAATCACTGCTGCGGCTGTATTTATTTCAGGGATCTTTGTCTGGTCCATAACCGGTAGAAGATCCAGTTTTCCCTGCTGCAATAAAGCATCAACCTGTCTTCTGGCACTTCTCTCAGAAATGTTCATAGCTTCTGATATCCGGGCAAAACTTAAGGTTGAGATGTCTGAATATGATAGGTATGATAAAAGTTTTGTCTGATCTCTAGTATAGAGTGTATCTCCTAAGGTACCATTTATATCAATAATATTCTGGTAATCGATGCCCATTATACTGCACAGTATTATTGATGAACTGTAACCTCTTGTAGGAGACTCAGCAAGTATTGAAACAAAAATAGCATCTGAACATGATATTTTGACCCCTTTATGCATGGCTTTATATATTTTAATAAGGTAAAAATATTCCAGGAAATATAGGTGATCAAGATTATTCTCCATAGTATGTATATTTGATAATGAAACTCCTGTAATAATATAGTAAAATTTTCTATTAAGTGCCGGAAGTAATATTAAGCCATTGAGGGTTCCGTTTGTTTTCAGGGTTTTCCATGTCTTATATATGGATACTGGGGGATAGCCATAACGTTTAGAGATAACGTATGGCGTGGGCCTGTCAGAGAATTTATAATAATCATGGCACGGGAAATCCAGTGAAGATAGAACAGAATGTACGTATTTATCCATGAATAAATATTATTTTATGAGTATATAATTTTATCTCATTTTTATTATTGAAATATCCATAATAATTACGGTGTTTTACTGAATAAAAAACTATAGGGGGCTTATTGCATATGGTCTTATATTGACAAATGTTATCATGCAACATTTTATATAATACCATTTTACCACACCCTATGGAAAATACTAAAGTCAGTGTTGCATCATCTCTGAAAAAGAGATATATAAGAATAGCACCAATACTGTTTTTCCTTTATGTTATAAACTTTCTGGATAGGGTGAATCTTTCCTATGCCATTTCGGCCGGGATGTTCACGGACATCGGGGCACCGGCATCATCTGCTGATTTAATAGCGGGTATTGCCTCTGCCCTGTTCTTCGTGGCGTATGCTTTACCACAGGTTTTTACAACATTACGGATCAATAAGGTTGGTGTAAGAAAGATATTCGCAGTGGCCTTCACTGCATGGGGAATAATTACAATTGCTACAGGATTTGTTTCAAACGTTCCTGAGGTGTATGCCCTCAGATTCATTCTAGGTCTTGCAGAAGCACCATTCTACGCTGGTGTGATGTTCTTCATGGGAATCTGGTTTATTGAATCTGAAAGAGGAGTGGCAAATAGCTTCTTCAATGCTGCTATACCTGTTGCTGGAATATTCGGTGGACTTATTTCTGGAGAAATATTTCTTGTATACGGAAATAATCCTGGATGGAGATACCTTTTCGTCATAGAGGGAATACTGGCAT
The DNA here is from genome assembly GCA_021806295.1 of Thermoplasmata archaeon. GTDB lineage: Archaea > Thermoplasmatota > Thermoplasmata > Thermoplasmatales > Thermoplasmataceae > Ferroplasma. The sequence goes on along the minus strand of JAJZXS010000018.1, from coordinate 56,174 downwards.
TGATATCTGTTGCCATTCTGTGGGTGGTATTAACCGATTTTCCGGAACAGGCAAAATGGATGTCAAAAGGGGAAAGAGATGCGCTACAGGGCGATCTGGATCTGGAGGAGAAGAACAAGCCGATAAAGGTTTCATGGAAAGAAGCTTTAATGCAACCTGATGTTATTATCTTAACAGTAGTTTATTTCTTAGGTGTAACAGCGCTTTATGGGTATTCTATCTGGCTGCCGTCCATAATAAAATCATTTGCACATGTGCATGCAGCAGAAGCCAGTTTCCTGTCTGATATACCATACATAGTCGCAGCAATTGCATTGATATTCATCTTAAGGTATTCCGATAAGAAAGGAGATAGAAAACGCCTGACTGCAATTATATTCTTTATTGCCTTCATCGGATTAACCCTGAGTGCCTTCACAATATCTAACGCAGTGGTATCCTTTATATTCTTTACAATATCGGCCATTGGAATATTTACATTCCTGCCAGTATTCTGGAATATACCTCAGGAATCCTTAACAAGGGAAAGCTCCGCAGCCTCTATAGGCCTTATCAACGGTCTCGGTAACCTCGGTGGTGCTGTTGGTCCAATAGTAGTCGGTGGCCTGGAAGTTGTAACACATTCTTTCGTTGCAGGAGTTTATGGAATGGCTATATTTGCAGGATTAGCAGGTGTTTTGGTTTTATTCGTAAAGCATTCCAGATAAAAATATTTTTTTAAAATTTCATTTATATTTTATATATATTAATATATATATGTACATTGGGTTCTATTTTATATTGGGATTTTGATTAAATACATATTGCCTATGAATATTCATGGCATACAATGCTCTAGATAACGCAAAGATGAATTCTTTGCATAAAAAAATCACTGCACTATCTGTTGGCGGGACATTTCTTGATGGCTATGATATTTCCATTATATCGGTAGCCCTTATAGTGATGTCTAAAACAGCATTTGATCTGAATACTGATTTCGGGAAAGCTATGATAGGTGCTTCAACAATCATAGGTATGTTAGTGGGTGCCACCCTTTTTGGGTATATTACTGATTTATACGGAAGAAGAACCATGTATATGTATGATATGGTCATTTTTATTATTCTAACCATAGCAACAGCATTTTCATGGAATTTCGCCTCCTTATTTATCATGAGGTTCATACTTGGCCTCGGTCTTGGTGCAGATTATGCAATAGGTACAACGATTATAAGTGAATTTTCACCGGTAAAGTACAGAGGGAAATTATTAGTTACAAACGTTCTGGCATGGTTTGTCGGTGCCGCAGTAGCAGCTGGAACTGGCTACCTGCTTCTGTCTCTAGGTCCACAGTCCTGGAGATACATGTTCCTACTGGGAATCATACCTGCGGCAATAATTCTAGTATTAAGAAGAGATGTTCCGGAATCGGCAAGATGGCTCAATAACAAGGGAAAAACAAAGGAGGCATCAGATGTAGAGAAAGAACTTACTGGAACATCGGACAACCTTACAGTTATTAAAAAGGATAATAAAAATCCATTGAGCGATCTCGTCAGCAGAAAGTATATCAAGAGCCTGCTTTTCATTGGAATATTCTGGTTCACCTTCGACGCTTCATTTTATGGCATCAGCATCTTCAGCCCCACAATACTGGAGTTACTTGGCTTAAAAGCGAGGACGGCAGTTTTAGGTTCAGGCATATTCGATATATTCGCAATACTGGGTAGCCTTACAGCCATAGTATTGATTGATAGAATAGGAAGGAAAGGAATTACTATTATAGGATTTTCCGGAATGGTTGTGTCCCTTGCAGCATTAGGTATAGTCACCTATTATGTGCCTAACAAAACTGCATTTGTAACTGAAGGGGCACTGATATTTGTACTGTTTCTTATATTTTATATTACTGAGGCCATAGGCCCAGGATCTACAGATTTCGTGTATCCAGTAGAGCTGTTTCCTACAGAAGACAGGGCAACAGCCCAGGGATTCGGTACTTCTGTTAGCAGAATAGGGGCTATCCTTGGGATAACCACATTTCCCTTTATAGTTACGGCATACGGTTTCAGCGGTAGCCTTTTCTTCTTTACTGCACTAGCGGTCATAGGTCTACTTGCAACTATCTTCCTTGGAACAGAAACAAAAGGGAAGACTCTGGAGGAAATCAATGCTGAAGAGGAGCATGCTGGAAATGTTCCCAGCACCGGATCAAAATAAATTTTTATTCTAGATACTTTTTTTCTTAATGAATCATATTTTTAAATATTTAGTATCACATTAGAAAAGTGTACTAAAAATATGGTTTTGGTAATGGCTCCATAAGTTTAAAATATCGCTTATAAAATGTTCAAAAATTGAATTTTGTGGTATGTATTTCATCAATATTGTAACTGACTCTCATAGATGTATTACATAATGATAATGCAGACTACTTGATAAAATGTTTTAAATATTTAGTTGTAATTAGATTATGATAATTATGCTACAACAATTTATTGACAGAAACCTGGAATTGAAAATACTGGAAACTAAATTCCGTGAAAACAGAAAACAATTAATCATCATCTACGGGAGACGCCGGGTAGGAAAAACCGAATTAATAAAAAAATTTATTGAAAATAAAAGACACATATATCATTTATGTACGCAGGATAGTATTATTAACAATTTAGATGAATTGAAACTACAGTTTGCATCCATAACAGGAAAAGCGTATTTCGCTGACCTCGAGACAGATTTTTATAATCTGTTCAAATATTTTATCAACGAAATCAAATCAGAAAAAATTATTATTGTGCTTGACGAATTTCCTAATTTACTCGGATTGGTACCCGGTATCGTTTCGGTAATGCAGAAAATCTACGATGAATTGATGGATAAATCATTACTGTATATTATATTATCCGGTTCGAGCATCAGCATGATGGAGGATGAATTATTAAGTTATAAATCACCCCTGTATGGCCGGAGGACTAGTAGTCTTGAGCTTTCCACATTCGGAATTTCAGAGGCCAGGCATTTTTATAATCACAATTTTGAAGAAGTGATAAAGTTGTATTCTGTATTCGGTGGTGTACCGTTTTACCTCGCCCTTGCTGATAATAGTATGTCTGTGGAACAGAATATCAAAAACAAGATAATGACAAAGGGCGAAATATTATATCAGGAACCTAAAATACTTCTCAAGGAAGAGTTCAGGGAGCCACGTGTTTATGAACTTATTCTCAGATATATATCAATGGGATATAACACTCATGGAAAACTGGAAAATGCGGTACATATGGATAAAGGTAATATATCAAAATACCTTGAAACACTTATTTCTATTCGTCTCATTGATTATATACTGCCTGCTAACATGAAACGCAGAGGTATATATGAAATTAAGGACTTTTTTTTGAACTTTTATTATAGGTTCATTTATCCAAATTTGTCAATGCTTGAAATTGATGAAACCGGTAAAGTATTGGAAGCAATCAAAAATGATTTAAATATTTATTATGGACATGCATTTGAGAAGATAGTCATTGAAATGTTAAATACAGGCATTATAAAACTCCCATTTACTCCTACAAATGTTAAAAGGTTCTGGTACAAGGACATAGAAATAGACGCAGTTGCAGTAAATGAGGAAACCGGTGATATTTGCTTTATTGAATGTAAATTTTCAGATAATGTCGATGGTATGCAGATTTTTCATGATTTAAAATATAAATCTTTATCAGTTAATCTGAATAGAAATAATGAATATTATATGATAATTGCAAAATCTTTCAAAACCAGGAGCGAGAATGCAATTAACATAGATTTTCAGGAGCTGGATAAACTAACACCGAAGGTAGATAAATAAAAGATTAACAATTCCTGCTATGTTAATCCGTAGATGTTTTCACTTAAGAGATATAAGCGGATTAATACAAAACTATAATATTATGTCCTGGAATGGCATTATTATATCTTCTGTCTTTCTTGCCTGAAGGATTTCCAGCGTCTCATTTGTAAGGTGGATCGGTATAAGTTTCTTAGCATGGCTTTCCCTGAATCCTTTCATTGCAGAAGAGTATGTGGAATGCCTCCAGAATTCTGCAGTTTTGTAATCATTATCCGAGTATGTCATCTCATGGAAAAATAGGTCCGCGTCTTCGCCTACTTTCGCTATATTTTCATTATAGGCAGTATCTCCTGTATAGGCAATAATATGGCCATGATATTCTATTCTGTACATATTATCCGGAATAGCATGATATCCATGGAATGTTTCAATATAATCGAATTCACTTTTTTCAATGAACCGGGCTTTAAGCTCATAAACTTCGCTGCCATCATTGATTTCTACATAATTGGCCGTTACCCTGAATTTTTCATTGTCCGGCGTATTATAAAGCTGTAGTATTCTTTCAGTATTCTTTTTAATTCCCGGTGGTCCCATAATCGTTAGCTCATCTTTTATGTTCCTGGAACCTCTGTACCATAGAATTTCGGCAAGACCACCGAAGTGATCCAGATGCATGTGGCTTATCAAAATCTTATCCAGCTTTCCCGGGTCTATTGCTGACTCCAGCATAGACTCTATTGTATGTGGACCGCAATCAAGCAATATCTGCTTATCAATAATCATAGACACATTCCTTCTTCCAGCTTCAATATGCGAAGACCAGTTTCCCATAAATTTTATTTCCATTTGTTCACCGTTTATTTCATAAAAATTACGTAACAATAATTAATGATTTCCAATATAATTCATATATAACTATATACTATATATAAATTTTAGATAATAGATATTTTTGAAATTGACTTATTGTTCTATATATTTTATCATATCATTCGATATTCCAGTTTCTTTCATATATATGTCTATGCCGGAGGAACCTATGATTTCTAGGGCAGTTTTTATATCATTTTTAGCTTTCTCCGGTTCAAGTTTTTTCCATAAGGGGAATACTAATTTTTCTTCCTGGGAGTTGTGAAATGTAAGTGTTTGATAAAATAATGGAATTCTCGCTTCATATAGCGGATTTTCTGCAGATTTCCATTTTATCAGATTACTGTACAATTTATCCAGGAGTTTATGATCAGCTATCAGACTGTCCACTATTTTTTTTGTGTCCCTATTTCCCAATGACACAAGCTCCGGAAATACAACTTTTTCCTCTATACTCACATGAATATCCATGAGAAATATTCTGAATTCCATCATATTCGTAAATTCATTGTGTTCTGATATGATTCTCAGGGCGGAATGATCCATCATCAACAATTCTACGGCATCCATAGAATGAAATATTAGTTTTGTATAATAATATTCTTAAACGGCCATTACCGGAAATGTCTTTATCTGTTTGAAGCAGGTATAATGAAAAGCTATTATTCCCACGGAGTAAATAATACATATAATTTTTATTTCATATTATCCCTCTGTAGTGCTATTAATGTGAGAAAGTATTTAGTATAAATAATAATATTATGCCATGAATTTTAAAGAATTTGGAAAAACCGGGGAAAAATTATCCAATCTTGGCATAGGAACATGGGACATAGGGAATAATATAAACGAAAATGTGGAATCAATAAAATTTGCCGTAGATAATGGAGTTAATTTCATTGACACAGCTGAAATGTATGGAACCGAGCCGGTAGTGGCCAGGGCCATAAACGGATATAACCGATCTGACCTTTTCATTGCAACCAAGGTGTGGCCGGACCATTTCGATCACGATGCTGTTATAAAAGCATGCAATGATAGCCTCAAAAAACTTGAAACAGATTATATAGATCTCTACCAGCTCCACTGGCCGAGCAAGACAGTTCCCATAGGTGAAACTATGAAGGCCATGGAGAAATTAATGGATCAGGGAAAAATACGCCATATCGGGATAAGTAATTTTTCTGTGGATCAGACCAAGGAAGCAATGGAAAGTATGAATAAATATGAGATCGCATCCAATCAGGTTGAATACAGCATGGTTACCAGGGATATAGAGCGTTCCGGTCTTTATGATTTCTGCAGGAATAATAAAATTGCCGTGATTGCCTACAGTCCATTATCACACGGAAAAATATTCTCTAAAAAGAAAATGATAGAGGAGCTCTCAAAAATTGGTGCCTCCTATGGCGCTACAGCCTCGCAGATGGCACTGGCATGGCTAATGAACAGGGATAATGTATTTCCAATCCCGAAGGCAACTAACAAGACCCACATGAAAGAAAATATAGCCAGTACAGAGATAAGAATAAAACCTGAGGACATGAAAAAAATGGATGCAATGGAGGCAAAATACTATGAGGATTCAATAGCCTCCAGACACAGCTCTAACTGAAATATTTTACTTAATTATTGCTAGCAAAGATATAATTATTTTAGGTTTATTTTAACTCCTAAAGGAGAATTCCATTACGTTAGATACGGTCGGATGCCATTTCAATAGAAAAGCATAACTAATAAAAAGGCCTTCAATTATTTATGAGAATTCTGGTTGTGGGTGTGAATAACTTCGGACAGATGCATCTGTCTGCAATAAAAAATATGGATATCAGTATAGTTGAGAGAAAACCCGAGGTCATTGAAAAATCCCGGGAAAAATTCAAAATAAGTTCAGTGTACAGCAGCTATGATGAGGCGCTTAATGATAAGTTCGATATTGTCGATTTAATTGTGCCGCATTACCTTCACAGGGAAATGGCAATGAAGGCCATGGAAATGGGCAGCAACGTTCTTCTTGAGAAACCTATTGCCACTTCAATACAAGACGCTGAGGATTTGATAACTGCTTCCAGAAAATTCAATGTAAAATTCATGGTTACAGATCAGTACTATTTCGATCCATCTGTAAGGGAAGCCGTAAAAATAATCAAAAATGGGGAAATCGGCAATCCAGTATCAATAGTTGTCAGGGATCAGAGATACTATACCCATAAGGGGTGGAGAACAAATAGCAGGGACATGGGTGGTGGATCACTAATTGACGGTGGAATACATTTCATCGACACCCTTCTGAATTTTGGCGGAGACTATGACAGTATAGATGGAATCAGCAGGCACGGAGGTTCTGCACTTCAGGGAGAGGACACCACCACTGCGATTTTTAAATTCAAAAATGGTAGCACAGGTCTATTCTTCTATACCTGGGCCTACAGGGATCCGCCGGTAGTTCCAGCCTTTGAGGTGATAGGCGATAAAGGTTCTTTATATGAGGATCCTGGCTCAAGAACAGACTGGGGAGTAGATACACCTTATAGAACCGTATACGGCGATCTTATCCTTAATGGGAAAAGGCTCAATATAAAAAAATATGATGTATACGAGAGGGAAATAGGGGAATTTGCAAGAAGTGTAGAAAATGACACTCCTGTTCCATTCTCTCCAGAAACTGCTCTGAGAGATTTAAGGGCAGTGCTGAAAATATATGAAATGTCCTGATAGGGAATTTACCTTTGTTTATTCATATATTTATGAAAGGCTACTGGGTGTTCAGATACTGAATATAATTATATCACAAAAATACATAAGAAATACAATCTTAAATCAAAAATACTTTACTATGTTACACAATAAACAATCTATTTTAAATTGTACTGTCCATATGTAAATTTCAAAAAGGTTAAATATTGTTTGTCATATTAGTTATTATGCAGCAATCGGATTTTTATGGAGAAATAAAGAAAGTTGTGAAAGGACACGAGGCCACTAATAATGACTTCATAAACAGATTTGCCAGAGGAGAGATTTCTGATGATGAATTTATCAGGTTTTCAATTGAGTTCTATCACTTTACAAGGGAATGGCCTGAAATTCTTGCTAAATTGCTTGTCAGCACAGAAAATGAGAACGATGCCTATGAACTGACAGGAATTCTGGTATCGGAACTTGGGAGTGGTGATTCAGGCAAGAGGCATGAACTTTTATACAGAAGATATTTGCGGTCTATCGGACTGAAGCCCGAGGACCTTGTAAAGAGAACACAGCTACCAACAACAAAAGCCTGGCTTGACGGGATGCGTGAATACTTTTCCTCTGACCATGCGAATGCACTGGGTGCAGAATTCGCGCTGGAAAATATGGCCATACCTATGTGGGATAAGCTTCTACCAGGCCTGAAGATAATGAAAGAAAGTAAGTACAGGGACATGGACATGCTTTACTTCACCTTCCACAGAGAACTGGAATCTACGCACGAGGATGCAATGGAGAACGTAATAGGAATACATAGCAGCGATCAGAAGGATAAATTCATTGAAAGCGCAAAGGGCATACTTGAACTGGAAAAAAATTTCTGGCTGGGCCTCTCAGACAAAAAATAAACAAATTTTAAGAATTTTTATAATTAATCATTTTTCAGATTTCCAGGAATACTGGTAATTTTTATCCTTTATAGACTCTGCCTTTTCTGTGGGTAGCAGCCATTTATAGGATTCAACCATTATTGCAACCTCGTCGGTCTTTTGGGCACCGATACTTTTTTCAACAACTCCTGGCTGCGGGCCGTGTATCATTCCATGTACATGCATTGTAATGGATTTTTCACCTATGCCTTTTCTGCTCATAAAATTCCCGGATGAATAGAATATCAGCTCATCTGAATCTATATTGTTATGGTAGTACGGAACTGGGATAGACCTTTCATGGAAATCGAAAAGTCTTGGAAGAAAAGCCCCGATCATGAAATGATCTGATTCAAACACAGTATGCACAGGAGGTGGCATATGCAGTTTTCCCACAATAGGGGCAAATTTATCTATGTTTATAGAAAATGGATATAGATAGCCATCATAGCCCTCAAGATCAAATACAGGATAGTGCCTGATCGTGTGAAGGTAGTAATGTCCGTAGTCAACCCTCACATGGAATTCACCGATTTTATCTTCCGGCTCAACAAATTCCGGTATCTGTATATCCCTGGAATAATATGGCATTCCCTCCTTCAGCTGTCCGTACCCATTCATGTAACCTGCAGGTATATCAATATGGTCAGTTGATATGGTAAAGAAGAAAAACGACCGTTCATTCATGGTTGCCCTGTATGTTGTTCCCTTGGGTATGTAAATAAAGTCCCCTGCCCTGAATTTTAGTATTCCGAAGGGCGACTGGATTGCGCCTGACCCAGACTGTACAAAAAACACCTCATCACAAAGTGCATTCCTGAAGTACTCATCGGTATTTGCATCTGTATCTATTATTCCTGTGCTGGTGGAACTATTAAAGAAAAGGACCTGCCTGCCCGTGTAAAAGTTATCCAGCTTGCCAAGTTCGCCGGTACGGAGATGCCTGTGCTCGATTAAATCCACCGGTGATAATATTTCACGGTATTCTACCTCTGTGCTTTCAACTTCAGCAGGATCAAACTTATGATAAAGCAGGGAATACCTGCCATCAAATGCCCTGAGCCCGAACAGCTCTTCCTTCTGTATATGATTCCGGTCATCATATGTATGCCTCTGTTCAGGCACCACACCTCTTTTTACATAATAAACCATTCACACCACCCTGTTAATAAGTGTCCCCAGCTGTGGGGATTCGAATTTAACCTCATCACCAGGCCTGAGCCACGGATATTTTCCCAGCTCAAGCAGGCAGCCTGTCCCGAAAGTTCCACTCCCGATTACATCCCCGGGAAGCAGTGGTACAGATTCAGAGGCCCTTTCCAGCATTGAATCAAAGCTGAAATATATGTTTTTCAAATTATTGCTGGAATATAGATTACCATTAACATATCCCTTCATCTCAATATTAATCTTTCCATTTTCATAATCACGTAGAATTTCATCCCTTGTTACCAGGAAGGGCCCGAAGGATGTGGCATAATCCTTTCCCTTTGCCGGGCCCAGCATAACCTTCATCTCCTCCTTCTGTATGTCACGAAGGCTCCAGTCATTCATCATTATAAACCCGAAAATGGAGTCCATGCAATCCCCGTGGCAGTCCTGAACCCTCCTGCCTATAACAGCCGCAACTTCCATTTCATAATCAAAAGCTTTACTCTTCTCAGGGTAACTGATGTCCTGGCCTGATGGATATATATTGGGGGTGCACGAAAAATAAAAGACAGGGAATTTGTACCATTCAGGAATCATGTCCAGCCCCTTATTTTTCCTTGCATTCTTGACATGATCCTCAAATGAGTAGAAATCACGTACGGATCTCATACCAGGAATCGGGACCCCGTATTTTATAACTTCCGGCTTTATATCTGCTTTTCCCTGTAGGTCTATTCTTATTATATCGTCGTACATGCTGTAAAAATTCTTTTCAAGTTCATCTTCCCCTATTCCCAGCAGCGAGGCTATGCTATAATATTTACCATTACTGTAAATGCAGTAAATATATTCATTTCTGTATTGAAGAAGGCAAATTTTCATAGGTTTCCTCTCTGGGCCTGTTCTCTTTCTATGGACTCAAAGAGCGCCTTGAAGTTTCCCGCGCCGAATGATTTTGCACCCTTTCTTTCTATTATCTCAAAGAACACTGTTGGCCTGTCTGTCAGTGGTTTCGTGAAAATCTGGAGTAAATATCCATCCTCATCCCTATCAACCAGTATATTGAGTTTTTTCAATTTTTCGATATCCTCATCAACATCCCCAACCCTTTCAGTAAGGTTGTCATAATAGGATGCAGGAGTATCCAGGAACTGTATTCCATTGTTCTTTAACCTCGAAACCGTATCAATAATGTTATCTGTCTTCAGGGCAATATGCTGCACTCCCTGCGAATTGTAATAATCAAGGTATTCCTCAATCTGCGACTTCTTAAGGCCTTTGGCAGGTTCATTCAGTGGGAATACTATATTATCGTTATATTTTACAACCTTGGATCTCAGGGCTGAATAATCTGTCCTAATCATCTTGTCATCAAATGTGATCAGCTGGCTAAAATTCATATTCTTTATGTAATAATTAACCCACTGGTCCATCTCCCCCTCATAAACATTACCCACCACGTGGTCAACTTTGTAAATTCCCGTATCCTTTACGTCCGATTCCACATCCCTGTACCCTGGAAGGAAACCCCTGTAATCGCCCTTTTCAATGAGTGTATGCGTTGTATCTCCATAAGTCTTTGTTACTGCCTTTCTTATCTTTCCATTCTCATCCTTTTCTTCCCTGATAGCAGAAACCTTTACATTCTTTGATTCGAGATGCTTTTTGGTAAAATCAAGATCATCAACCTCAAGTGAAATATCACGTACACCATCTCCGTGGGCATTTACAGATTTATTTATGTCTGATTCTGCCTTCAGGGAGCTGGTAAATACAAGGTTTATGTCACCACGGTTAAGCAGGAAAGAAGAGCTCTCCCTGTTTCCGGTTTCAAGTCCTGAATATGCCTTTAAATTCAATCCGAGGCCATTCTGCATGAAGTATGACCATGTTTTCCCGCTGCTCACATAAAATTCAATGTGATTAATTTTTTTAAACAGTTCATTATCACTGTACATAATAACCTATTTGCATCTATTTATATTAATATTTCGCTAATTTTAAATGCATGTTATTATCTATCATAGTAAAATCCTGTAGATAAGATATTTATATAAAATTATGCTGAAGCATTATGGATACCGGAAACCGTGTTCTCTGGAGGCCGGATGAAAGATACATAACTAATTCGGCAATGTACCGTTTTGCGCAGTATATAACTAAAAAAACAGGCAGAAATTTAATGGAATACAGCAAACTCTGGGAATGGTCTGTAAACAACCCGGATACTTTCTGGGATTATCTGGCAGAATTTTTTGATATTAACCTGGGCAAATATGATTACATACTCAGTGGCGAGAATATAGATGCTGCATGGTTCTCCGGGTCCAGGTTGAATTATGCTGACTATGTTTACAGGAATAGGAACCTGGATAAAATTGCAGTGATAGGGTACAATGAATATGGTGAGAAATTATCTCTTACATACACTGAACTATGGAGGAGGGTATCCTCACTGGCATATTATTTTCTGGAACATGGGATAGGTGCAGGCGACCGGGTTTGTGCATACATAGGAAATATACCGGATGCAGTGATCTCTTTCCTTGCATCTGCATCCATAGGTGCCATATGGTCCTCATGCTCTCCCGACTTCGGTGTCAAAGGCGTTATTGAGCGATTTTCACAGATTGACCCCTCTGTTTTTATTGTCTCACCGGAGTACTCATATAACGGTAAAAAATATGAAAGAAGTGAAAATTCATCTGAAATCCTCAAAGCCCTTCCTGGCGTGAAACTTGCCATTTCAACAGGGAATAAAGAAATAAAGGGTTTTACAAATATTCGGAATATACCTGATAATAGCAGAGAATTTGTGCCAGTACCTGTAGATTTTTCACATCCACTGTGGATACTTTATTCCTCGGGCACAACCGGTAAGCCCAAGGCAATAGTCCACGGGCATGGCGGGATAGTGCTTGAACATTTCAAGGTTCTCGGGCTTCATATGAATATATCCAGGAATAGCATTTTTACATGGGCAACAACAACAGGATGGATGATGTGGAATGTACTGGTCAGTGGCCTTCTTATGGGTTCGACAATTGTTATGTACGATGGGAGCCTTAACTATCCGGATATTTCTATACTCTGGAAAATAACTGAGAGATTTAAAATCACACATCTTGGTGTCAGTGCAGCATACATAGAATCTGTAATGAAGCGTGGATACTATCCGGCGGAAAAGCACCAGCTTGAAAGCCTTGAATTTATAGGTTCTACAGGAAGTCCGCTGTCTGAAGAGGCATTTGTTTTTGTTTATTCCCATATAAAGAATGATGTCTGGCTTTCCTCACTCAGTGGTGGCACAGACCTGTGCTCTGCAATATGTCTTGGGTCTCCCACCCTGCCGGTTTATTCTGGAATGATACAGTGCAGGGGTTTGGGAGCAATGGTTGAATCACTGGATGAAAATGGAAATCCGGTGCTGTGCAGGAAGGGAGAACTGGCAATCATGAAACCAATGCCCAATATGCCTGTGTTTTTCTGGAACGACCCGGGAAAAAAGAAGTATTATGAAAGCTATTACAACTTTTTTCCTGACATATGGAGACATGGTGATTTTATCTCCATAAATAGAAACGGGAATATTATAATCTATGGCAGGTCTGATGCAGTACTGAACCGTAACGGGATCAGAATAGGAACAGGTGAAATATATTCTACCATTGAAAGCATGGATTGCGTCAGAAACTCAATAGTAATCGGATACAGAAACAGCAAAAATGTTTACAGGATTGCCCTCTTCGTCCAGCTTAAGGATAACATGAAAATGGATGGTAAACTTGAAGGGAGAATCAGGGAAAGAATCAGGAAAGACCTATCACCCAGGCATGTCCCGGATATTATCATGGCTGTTCCTGAAATACCTGAAACGTTGAATGGAAAGAAAACAGAGGTCCCACTTACAAGGATAATCGAGGGTGAGTCCCCAAATGCTGTTATCAACAGAGAATCGCTGAAAAACCCGTCATCACTGGATTATTTTATACAAATAAGGAACTCCCTGTTATAGGGGCCAAACCGTCACTATTTTATACACTCCCAATATTCATAATAATGAATGAAAGTAGATCTGATAACAGGGATGAAAAGCTGTATAATACAGATTCTGATCTATCCTCAAGGTTCGGGCCCGGCGACCAGAGGGGAAATCTTAACTATATAGATAGCAGGAAGGTGCTTGAAGCACTGAGAATTCCTCAAAGTGGGAGGGTATACAGAATGTCCCATGAGTTATTCAACGGCATGGCCGACAGACCAACACACGGTCCTTATTTTTTTGATATTTTACTTCGCCCATGTGATGGGGGATTCACCGAAAAATACGATAACAGATACGGTCCATCACTGGGAAGGCTTGAAATGTCAGATCATACTGGAACACATCTTGATGCACTTTCGCATATGGCATACGATGGCAAATTTTTCAATAATGTTCCTGTAAAGGATGTTATTACCAATACTGGATATGCAAGGATGGGCATAGAAAATGCCGGGCCGATTGTGACAAGGGGAATTATGGTCGATGCCGCTGGATATGCCGGAACCGATCTGCTTGACGGAGGAACCCCTGTAGAGGTTTCAGATGTTCAGAAGTTTTTGAAGGATAATAACATCATACCTGAACCTGGCGATGCAATGTTTTTTCACACCGGAGCCTCTATATTATTCTCTAAGCCGGAGAAATACGATAAATTCTATGATTCAGCCCCAGGAATAGGATTCAGGCTTGCAAGATATTTAAATGACATCGGAATATCTATTACAGGAAGCGACACTCCATCATCTGAGGTTGTTCCTCCGGAGTCAAAAAATACAAGGCTTCCAGTTCATCAGTACCTGATCGCAAAGGCGGGCATACACATAATAGATAATTTGAGTCTGCATAGAATGGCGAAAGACAGGATTTATAAGTTTATGTTTGTATGTTCCCCGGTACCCTTCAAAGGGGCGACTGCCTCCCCTGTTTCTCCGGTCGCCATAATTTGAATATTTATGCAAATTCCTTTTTCCTTATTTCATTTTCATAAAGTTTTCTTATGGCATAATTTTTAAGGATAATGGAAGAAATTGCTACTTTTAATTCATATGCCCTGGATTCTGTGGTGGGTGTTACTATGAGCCTGAAATAATTGCAGATACCCGGGCCCTTCCCACCGAAAAGTTTGATCCTTATCCTAGTAAATATTTCTCTGTGTTTCAGGATTCTAAGCGCCTTTCTGGATTTGAACATGGATTCCATCTGTATATAGGATTCTAATATTCTGTTGAGAGATTTAATTGAAAAATCCGTAAATGTTTGAATATTATTAAAAGAATGGGTTACACTGTTTTCTGATACCCTGTAGTAGGTTAGGGGTGTACTTTCGAATTCTATGCCCTTTCCGGATTCCAGGGCATAAAGATACATCAAAGTGTCTATGCTTTTGGAAACTTTTTTGAGCATATCTGTTTTTATAATTTCCGACCTTACTGATATTGAAGACATATTAAAATCTGGATTACTATTTTCATAAACTATGGTGCGGCCATTTACATCAATGCCGGAAAAACCGTTGTGTAAATACACCAAATTTTTATTGTTTTTGAATTTATTATACACAATTTCCAGCTTTTCTTTATAGAATACATCATCATCATCCAGGAAACTTATAATATTGCCCTTTGCGATTGCCATCGCCTCATATATTTTGCCAGAAAGTGTGCTGTCCCTGCTTAGCATGGTCCTGATACCATGCTCCAGGGCATATCTGTCTATTTTTTCATCCTCAAAATTTTTAATCAGTATCATTTCATAATGATCCCTGGAAAGTGTCTGATTTAAAGCAGATTCCATTGCACCGGTAATATATTCCCTCCTGCAATAATCAGAAATTATTACAGATATATATGTATTGTCATCATCACTCATGATTATTTACGGTAACAATTTATACAGATAAACCTTATTATTTTATAAATCTGAAGAGACGGTCATATCTACCCTTGTGCTCCCTGTATTCAAGATTTCTCATAATATATTTTAAGGTACTGAATCTATCAGGTATCACAGAAAGTATGTAGTCCATTTCGTTGGAGCTAATCAGATGGAATGCCTTTATTTCCAGCAGATATATGCCGGCACCCATAATGATGTACAGAAATATATTTAGCATGCTGTATGGAAACATCCCCTGTATTATAAATACCGCACTGAACATTATGAGAGATGATAGCCAAATCTTTATAGTTCGGGGGACATCATAATTATTTACACCAAATTTTCTCGCATAATGGTAGACTATAGCAAAATTAACTGCGTTCATTGATGAATAGGCAATGGCAGCACCTATTATATTAAAAGTTGGAATCAAAAGCACAGAAAGAACTATATTGGCTGAGAGCGATAATCCTGAGGAGTAAACAAAAATTTTTGTTTTTCTTATGCTTGAAATTCCGGAAGAAAGGACAACAGTGCCTATGAAAAATGATGTTATAAACATGATAATCATAAGCGGTATATACGCAACTGTGTATGCAGATCCTGCAAATTCATATAGTATTATCCTTGAAAGAGCAGCTATACCCAGTGCTGCCGGTACGTATATCAGGGAAACAATATTTAAAAGTATCCTGATACTACCTCTAAAGCCATCCTTATTATCCAGAGAAAAGAATGTTGACAGCTTGGGAATAAGAAGATTTGAGACGGGCACCACCAGGAAGGTTGCAGCCGATGCAATAATCAATGCGAAGTTATAAATGCCGAGGTATGAAAGATTAATAAAATATGAAACAACTATCCTATCTATGTATGTTGCACTTGTCCCCATAATAGATGAGAGAAACAGTGGTATGGAGTAGTAAATCAGATTACGGTAAGGTTCCTTTGACGCATTCTGTGTAAGGTTGCCCAGCAGGCTATATGCACGGTACACAAAAACAAAGAATAACATTGCACTGAGCACATTAATTGCTCCCAGGCCTGCTATTAGGAATACGGATTTCCCGGTTAAAAATAGTATTGATAATGGAAAGAAATATGTAAAAATATTAATAAATATATAAATCATGGAATACTTTTTATATTGATTTAATCCAAGCAGCATGGACCCGAATATATTTATCATTACAGACCCTGCAATAGCTATTCCTATTAATTTCACTGAAAGGATATATGCCGTGCTATGGAAAAACAACGATGCAATTTCTGGAGAGGCTATATACATGAATATAAATGCCGATAATGCAAGCAGCACTGCAAATATAATAGTCTGTTTCATTAATTTCATGATAGCCTGATGGTTTTCACGCACCAGGTGGTAAGATATATAATGCTGTATGCCATTTGAAAGACCGAACACAAATACCACGGCCATAATATTCATTATGGCGTATAAAAGGGAGATAGAACCCACAATATTAACCGGCAGGAGATGGGCGATGAAAAAATAAAAGAGACTCGATGATATAAACATGGATGCCACAGCCGAATACTGAAAACCTACTCCGGAACTGAACGATTCAGTAATGTTACTCAATAAATGGTTATATAAATTCTAGATAAAAACTTATCCATTATCATGCAATATATCGTATATCGTCTCCACGGTTCATTATGCGCAGAATAATCTGATTTGCTGAATTTATAATACATGAAACAATCCGGACCGGATAAATAAGCTTTATGAAGCAGTATTATGAATCAAAACTTTATTGTTCTAATTAGATTAATTACGTACCACGGTAAAATAAATATATAAATAGATACTGACCAATTAAATGCATTCTGGGAAGACATCCTATTCTATTAGTTTGCTAACACGTGGCAGGGCCAAATACAGCACCGCTATTATTCTAATTTCCGTTACATTCTCGATTTTATTTTCTTTTTACTCTATTCTAAAAGCATACACAATAAATGCCTACGGTTGGGACCTTGGATTATATTCACAGGCATTTTATTCGGCGATCCATGGAAAGCTCTTTTACTCAAACCTTGCAGGTGGGAGTTTTCTCGCTGAACATTTTTCCCCATTCATGTTTGCCATACTTCCATTTTTTTATTTGTACCCGAGTCCGTATACCCTGCTTGTACTCCAATCTGTATTCATCAGCTTCGCAGCAGTGCCGCTTTATTATCTTTCCCTGAAACTTTTTTCCAGAGCAGAAAAATCAGGAAGAATAAAAAAACCGGAGGTATACGCATTCATACTCTCCATTGCATTTCTGCTTTCCCCACTCACTGAAAGCCCGGTGTATTTTGATTTCCATATTATGGTATTTCTACCGTTTTTCTATTTCATGGCCATATATTTCTTTCTTCAGAAGAAGATATTTCTCAATATAATATTTCTCGGATTGATAGCTTCGCTCCATTCATCATTCATCTTTATAGTAATAATGACCATCATAATGGAATTTATAATCTGGTTCAGGGAAAGCCATAAAGAATCCCGGGATGTCAGGAGATGGACATTATTTTCTATGTCTGGCATAGCTGTACTGATTCTATATTATATAGCTGTAGGTGTGGTTAAGGGTGATATTAACCATTCAACCACTGTTTCACTTTTTGTTAGCGGGGAATCTGGCGCAGCATCAAGAAGCCTTGAGGGGTTGTTGATAACCCTGATTTACAATCCTATTAGGTTCATAAATTATGTCGTTTCCAACTATGAAATAAAAATACTCTTCCTTCTTCTTGCTTTTATGGCAGTGGATTTTGCATCAGCAGATTTCCCTGTAGGGCTCCTGCCTGCAATCCCTTATCTGGCATATGCCATGACATCATCCTATATACCATATTATTTTATAGGTTACCAGTACTCAATGATGTTCATTCCGGTAGTATTTGTTGCCGGGTCATTCGGAATAGAAAAATTAATGGAATTAAAGCCTGAGGGAACAGGTAGGAAACACTTTAAATTCAGGAATCTCAGAAATACTTTCATTGCCATAACCGCATTTGCCATAGCATCATTTATAATTGTATCTCCCATATCGCCGCTATCCGTGGAGCCATCGGCCATTCACAATATATACAACGATTCAACCGGTTATATGGAACGTGAAAATCAGTTTATGTATTCAATTGCTAAAGATGTGAATATGAACGCAACCCTTGTTACCGGAAACAGCCTTTACCCACTATTTTACAGTGATCTGAACGCCACGGCCTTCCCATATGGAAACATCTCCGAAGATAGTAATTATACATATCTGATAGCCAATTTCAACGATAGCCAGACATATCTGAAAGACGGGAATAATATATCACTTTCAGGCCTGGCATCAGCATATATGAATAGCGGATCATATGGCATTATTGCAGAGGGTTATGGAATTATCGCACTGGAGCACCATTATAAAGGCAACCCTCTAATAACTGCCCCATTTTATGTCAATTACCACGGACCATTGTTTAATACAACCGGCAACATCATAACCGGACCTTTCCCTGATAAGGGACTTACCAATTTTCAGGAACTGGAGCTAGAGGGGTCGAATATATATGCCGGAAACAGCACCTACCTGCTGCCGGGAAATTATACCTACTCACTCACATTTAATAATACCGCTGCCAATTCTCTGCAGCATGTAAATGTAACAATATACGGGGATTACGGGAAAACTATAATTGCAAATATTTCAGGAGTTAATGAAAACATTACTGGAGACAAATTAGCATTCAATGTAAATATACAAGATATTTACACCGGAGTCATTTACAGAATCAATGAAAATTCGAATCATTATGCACTGTATGATATGTCACTTTCCAGATAATTTTCCTAGAGGTAGCTGTACTTTCATCATAAAAACTATTATGTCTCAATTATAATATAAAAATGTTATTGGCAATATATTTATATAATACCTCAATAATGTAACCATGGTTGAGGATATAAATACTCATGCACATATTATTAAAAAGCGAAAACCACGATTAAAAAAGGATCTAACATTTAATCAGATGTTAATGATCGGGCTGGTCGGTTCTTTCGGTAACGGTGCCCTTTTCGGAACTGTTGTAATGGTGGCCGGGGCAGGTCCCGAGGCCATACTTGCATTCGTTCTGGGTGCCATAATATATTCCTCTATAGGATTTTCATATATGGAGCTTGCAAAGGTTTATCCGGAGGCAGGAGGGCCTACAAGGTATACTATTTATACACATGGAAGATGGACAAACATTATAAATGCACTTTCGGATATTATATGGTATATATTCATACCTCCAATTGAGGTAATAGCAATCATTGCAGGCCTGAACTACTTTGATCCAGTATTTCTTACAGCTACAGGGGCACCCACATACCTGGGAGTCGGAATCGGGCTTGCACTGATGCTGGCACTCATACCTTTCAATTACTATGGTGTCAAGCAGTTCGGGCAGGCTTCGCTTTACTCCGGTGCGGTTAAACTCTTCTTTTACCTTTCAATGTCCCTTGGACTCATATTCATAGTATTTGATTACAAGGATCTTTATGCCTACCATGGGCTGTTCCCATACGGTCCTACGGCATTGTTCGCCATAATGCCATATGCAATGTATGATTTCGGGGCCATCAGGGTAATACCGGATCTGGCCGAGGAAACACATATGACCGACAAGCTTCCTAGGGCCATTGGGCTTGTAATACTCTTTGAAACACTCATATACATCAGCGTAGCATTTGCAGTATTAATGGGAACCCACTGGAGCCTGCTGGGTATTATTCCGGGGCATTTTGACCAGTTAACTCCGGCATTCCATGGCGATAATCCATTCTTCATTCTGGGTAAACAGAGCGGGGTTCTCTATGTATTCATTGCTGCTGTTATTACAGGGGTACTGGCACCTTTCGTTACCGGATATATCTATTTAGGAAGTGGTACCAGGGTTCTTTTCTCCATGGGAAGATCTGGGTATATAAGCAAATCCCTTAAATCAATAGATTCAAAACATAGCATACCACTGGTGTCCCTGATCATATTCGCTGCAGTTGGTACATTTCTTGTGTTTGTCACCGCACCTGACCCAAGCATATACACATTTATAGATGATGCAACCGCTGCAGGTTATATCGGACTTATATCAACACCTATTGCATTAATGGTTTCAAGGCGCCAGGGCATTACCAAAAAAGGAGATATGATACGTGGTATGAATATCATCGCGCCACTGGCAGCAGGTGCGAGCGGTCTGATAGTTTTCTGGACAGGCTGGCCATCAGAACCCTATGCAGTAATACTGATAGCCGCAGGGGCAGTTATATTCGGTATCTGGTCCAAGGTAAAGATCGGTGCCAAGAATGCCCTCTGGTATGTATTCTTCATAGGATTTGTGACATTTATGGTTGCAACAAGCCACGACGGTTTGACCTCTGCTGTATTTCCACAGTTCTTCGGGTATCTGGAGGGAACGCTGATAACATTTCTGGTATGCACATTGCTGGTATACCCCCTTGGTGTACTATCCGGGTTCAAAAAACAGTTCATACACAAGGATTTCACTGAAGAGCTTTACACAAAGAAAGGTGCAGATGAATGGAAAGAAAGCCAATAAATATCGTACATAAATTATTTTTTTAAAAATTTTATTAAATCATTTAAATTCATTGTGTTGATTATATTGTTTTTGGTAAGCCATCCTCTTCTTGCCGTGCCCACCCCGAGTTCCATATTATCATAACCATATATATTGTGAGAGTCGGTATTTATGGAATAAGCAACCCCGTATCTGGAGGTCCTTAGAATATTTTCATCGTTTAAATCCAGACGCTGGGGGGATGCATTTATTTCCATTGCAGTTTTATATTTACTGCAGTATTTTGCAACCTCATCCAGATCAATCTGAAATGGCTGCCTTTCATTGATCAATCTTCCTGTGGGATGCCCAAGAATATTTACCTTATTTGTTTTAACTGCATTTATTACTCTATCGGTCATATTTTCAGTGTTCATATTAGTATCCATATGCACGGAGGCTATAACCACATCCATTGCTTTCAGTGTGTCATTTTCCAGGTCCAGGCTCCCGTCTTTCAATATGTCAACCTCTCCACCCTTTAAAATTTTTATATTATATTTATCGGACAATCTATCTATTTTTTCGAAATATTCCATAAACTGGTCATCATCCATTCCATGGGCGATTCTCAGGCTTTTTGAATGATTCGTTATGGCTATGTATTCATAGTTCTTTTTCATCGCAGCTGCTATCATTTCATCTGTGGTGTTCATTCCATCGCTTTCCTTCGTGTGAAGATGCAGATCACCTTTTATATCGGGCAATTCAACCAATGAGGGGATTTTATGCGATAATACAAGATCGATCTCTCCACGGTCTTCCCGCATTTCTGGTGGAACATAATCCATGCCCAGTTCTCTGTATATGGCTCTTTCATCCTTACCTTCCATTATATTTTTATCACCGGCATACAATCCATATTCATTCAGCTTATAATTATGGTCTATTGCAATTTTTCTCACCTTTACGTTGTGATCCTTGCTTCCGGTGAAGTACTGCAATGCCGACCCAAAGCTTTCGGGTTTTATGACACGCAGGTCACATGTTGTCCCGATATCCAGAAGAACAGTAGTTTTTGATTCACCCATTACAACTGTAGATTTAACACCCCCATACTTTATGAATAAATCCATTACCTTCTCGGGCTGTTCGGATGTAACCAGTATATCTATGTCTCCCACGGTCTCCCTCATCCTCCTGGTTGAACCGGCAATCTCACATCTTGACACACTTTTTTGGGATAAAAGATATGCCACAATCTTTCTGGCCTCATTCAATCCCGTGCCCAATAAAATTCTGGAACCTGTGGCAGCAACCATGGATATATTTTTCAGGATAAGTGCCTCACTTTTTTCTCAAAACCCGGAATATCCCTTATTTTATGTTCCTCTGCTGCTTTTTTTAGGTCAGAAATATTCTTAATCCCAAGTTTTTCGTATAAAGTCATTGCCTTTTTGGGGCCAAATCCCTCTATGCCTGAAAATTCATTGAAATCTACAGGAAATTTCTTCTTCAGTTCCTCATACTTCTCTATTTTCTCGGTGGTTAAATATTCCTCAATATGCTCTGCAAGTCCCTTTCCTATTCCAGGAATTTTCATCAGTCCATTTATTCCGTTTTTTTCATAGATTTCGGAAATGTCATCCTGCATCGATTCGATGGATCTGGCTGCCCTCTGATAGGCGAGGGCCTCAAAACGTGCCTTTTCATCAGCGTTGAGCATATAATACATTTCATTGAAAATACGGGATAGTTCTATATTCTTCATTATTGATGAACAACTGTAATGATAAAAACTATTGTATAATCTGATAGGCTTTTTCAGAATTTATATATTTATGGCTGAACCATGTCTAAAGTTCTTTTGATTCCCAGCATGACAGCATAATTGCTGATTATGCCTATGGACAGAAGCATTTGAATATATGGCATAAATTCACCGTATAAACCACTGGATTTGAATATAATGAAACCGGATCCTGTTATTATTGTTATTATAATCAGTACAGTATTTACTATAGCAAGATGCTGTAGCCTCACTACACTTTTGACTATGAGAAAAGATGCTACTGCCATAACAAGGAGGATTATTGCTGTAAATACATGAAAAATCAAAACAGGTGAACTGATTGCATCAGATATCTGGGATAGATAGAATCCTGTCATTATCTGAAGGAGCGTAACTCCAGATGTTGCCCACAGGATTTTTTCGGTCTTATCCAACTATACACCTCAGAATGCCACTTTTATCTATGGTTGTTGAAGAATTCTACTGTTTCCCGGTACTGCTGTATCATATGTTCCTTCTCCCTGAAACCGTGCCCCTCCCTGGGATAAACAAGAAATCTGACCTGTTTTCCCCTTTCCTTGAGAAACCTGTAAAACTCATAATACTGCCCTATTGGAACATAAGGGTCTTCAACACCGTGCATCAGCAGTATAGGGGTCTTTACATCATGATCCATTCTTATAGCAGAAAACTTATCGTAAAGGTTGAACCTGTATGGGTCTTCATTCATATGTATTCTATCCCAGTTATAGAGATTCGATACCCCGTGGAAGCTTACCCAGTCTGAAATTCCGTATAACGATACAGATGCCGTGAATATATCTGATTTCATGATTGCAAGTGCGGACATGTAACCTCCGTAGGACCCTCCAGTTATGTAAATTCTGTCTGTATTCACCAGTCCGGAGCTCTTTAAATATTCTATTCCCGAAATAATGTCCTCAAAATCCATTCCTCCCAGGTCACCTCTGTTAGATTCTGCATATTCCCGTCCCATGCCTATGCTTCCCCGGTAATTTGGGAGGAAAACAGAAAATCCTGATCCAGCATAAAGAGTTGTCCTGTCCATAAATGCAGTGTATGAAAAAGATGTGGGACCTCCATGTATATATACGACCAGCGGGCTCCCCCGGTTCTCAGACCTTAGAAATCCGTAAATAGTTTTACCATCTGTAGATTTCCACTGAACCTTTCTTGATGGATAGGCCTTCAATTTCTGGAGCTCACTGTTTATTGATGATCTTATAATCTTATTTTTACCTAGCAGTAGTACTTCTGCTATATCATCCTCATTTGAATATGAAAATGCAGTAATGCCTCCTTTCATGGCAAATGATGGTGAAAATACAGGGTAAACTATGCCAGACCCCTCCCATAAAATATTGCCATTCTCCAGCGACCTTATTCTGAAGTTGCCCATCTTATTCTCCAGTATATATATTCCGTCTTTCTGAAACACAATATGTGAAATAGTCGAATCATAACTTTCGGTTAAGTTCCTTGAATTTCCATTTTCAACCAGAATTACATCCCCGGATATTACCCCTCTATCGCTCATAATTGATTCCAGTATGGCAACCTTAGATCCAGAAACAGCTATTTTACCTATCTGTCTAAATTTAGGGTCATAGACAGTTTCTACCTTTCCGTCCAGATGTATCTTGGATAACTTTGCGGTGTACCAGGAGCTCTCCATAGGTTTTTCTGATGTTACAGCATATATGGATGTACCATCAGTGTTGAATTCCCATATATGGATATTTTCTGTTATTTTTCTCATTCCTGTTGCGAAATCAATTATATAAAGTTCATTTAATGGATCGTTCTCTTCGAAGAAATATGCATCAGCCTCTTTTTTATCTTTCTTTCCCTTTCCAGAAAAAATAATTTTATCACCCATCCAGAGGGCCTGGTCAATATCCCCGTTGAAATCTACAGCCAGTTCATTTCTTTCAGTGTTAAAAATGTGAATCTTTCCACCTGCTGCATATAATAATCTTCCTTTTTCAGAAAAATCTATAGAGGTTATTCCAGGCGCATCTATTGTATGCTGGAGTTTTAGGCCAGAATCGTAAATATAAATTGATTTATTTACATACTTTTTTTTGTAAAGCTTAAAATTGTCGGAAACCAGAACAGCTATGGCCGACCCATCACTGTTTATAACCACATTTTCTATATTCTTAAATTTTAAAAAATCATCAATAGTTTGTTCTTCCATTATATGATAATAAATTTTATTATTTAATTCTTGATGTTTTTTGAGTCCTGATCACAATTGTTTCTGGCATAATCCAGTTAGGCTGGCAAAAATATATAAAAATACTGGATTTATTCTACCAGAAGGTCCAGTATGTTCTTTGAGATAATTCTTTCCTTTGCAGTAATCTCTTCAGCTTTAAGGCTTTCACCGGTTACGAGGTTGCCGTATGCCAGATGCACTGATAGTGCACTGGCACCCTTCAGTTTTGCAATAAAGTAAAGGCCGGCGCCCTCGAGTTCCACGGCAAGATGCCCGTCTCTTCCCAGTTTTTCTGCAAATTCTTTATTATGGGTCATCAGAGCATCGCTGGTAAAGACGTTTCCCACCATTACCTTCATGCCGTCTTTATTAAGCCTTTCCTCACCGCTTTTCAGCATGGAGTAATCAGGAGTAAGTGCAATAGAGTAATCATCTTTGAGATACTGCCTGAATACACCTCCTGGATAATATGAATATCCTATGGGGAGTACCGCTGTACCAGGTTTCACCTTTTCCGAGACAGCAAAGGACGATCCGAATCTCACGATCTTTCTGGCACCCATTGATACCAGGTCATCCACAATCAATGCCATGGATGGTATTCCTATACCATGGAAAACTGTGGTTATTTTTTCTCCCTGATACTCTCCTGTGTATGCGTGATAACCTGCAAACTCAGAAACTTTTTCTACGTTATTCAGGTATGAATTGATAGTTTTCTGTCTATCAAGGTTTCCCAGGATAACCACTTTATCACTTATTTTTTCTTTATCTGCTTTTATTATTGCCATAAATCTCAATTGCAACATTCCGTATATCTGTTGCGTAGTACTATGCATAACGGCAAAATTTAATATAATATCAGGATATTTACCTATTAATAAGATAAAAGTTGTTAAATTGTATATATTTTTTGCATTATTACAGAAAATGCTTACTTTATATTCATTGTCTGCATACAACGGATTTTTCATAAAGTATGGGGGTGCCGATTTACTGTTTTAATCCGTGCCATACATGACCATCATTTTATCATTTGGATCCGGATATCAAAATATCAGCATCCACTATTGGCTGACATTCTGATAATAATATATTACGCTTAAACAAATATATAAATTTCATAAATTTGAAAAAAGTTTTAAACAATCAGGTGTTTAAACATTATGTACGATGATATACTTCCTCTTCAGGCAGATTTGCAAAAAAGTAAAAGTGATTATGCTGTTGCCACTGTTATACGGACATCCGGATCCTCTATAGCAAAACCCGGATTCAAAATACTTGCGATTCATGGACAGGTACTCATGGGAACTCTTGGAAGTCCATCCCTTGATAATGTTGTTCTGAAGGAGGCTGAGAGGTGCATCGAGAAAAATGAAACCAAATACCTCAGGATAGCCCTGGACAAGGACAATAAAACCTCTGACTATGCCATGAATACTACATGCGGGGGAATGATAGAACTTTTCATCGAGCCGTATGTGCACCGAAGGAGTATGGTAATACTTGTGGAATCATTTAACGATAAACTCCTTGAGGCACTGAAGACACTTATACCGTATACAGGGCTGGTGCCAGAAGTCTATAACATCAATGATAAAAAGGATTCAAAGCATCTCATGGAATCTGACTTCAGGGATGATTTTGTGCTCCTAATTACAAAAACGGAAAATGAAATACCTTATATATCCCATTTTCTCATGGAAAAACCGAGATATCTTGCTATTGTTTCTAGCCGGAATAGGTTCAACCGTGATATGGAGTCCGTGCTTAAAGATAACCCCGATGCCGACAGAAACGGTATAAAATGCCCGGCTGGATTATCCATAAATGCTGTGACAGTCAATGAAATCGCCGTAAGTATTATTGCAGAAATTATAATGGAAAAGAATAATGAAAATTTAAAATGAATTATTCTGTGTATGACGCCAGATTGCCAGGTCCCTCATGTATAATTATTTTCATTTTTAAATCCCTTATCATCCCTTTGATTTTTTTATAAATCTCAACATAGCAGTATTTTGCAATGTACTCAGCAGTATCTGAAGGATATGGAAATATGAAAACATCACTTTCAGGCATAGTTCCCCTGTAAATTCCCCTGACAACAATATCGATCATTCCGTCAATATTGCCTTTCCTGATGTCAGTTCCAGGCACAATAAATTTATGGTCCATACTCTCTATTACAGGTTTTACAGCCTTTTTTACCAGGGTAAAATCCATCAGCATTCCGGAAGATTCAACATCACCGGAATCGATGAGAATGTCGATAGAATAATCGTGCCCATGGAATTTTTTACATTTTTCATTATCAGGAACATAATGCCCCGCGCTCCATGTCAATCCCTTAAGCCTTCCAGTAATTTCTATGCCGTACATTTTATTCACCCATCATCTTTAAAGCTTCTGATTTCAAAGATTCCAGCTCCTTTTTAACTATATCGCTGTATTTGACAGAGGATGTAACCATTGTTGCACTTTCCTGCTTGACTCCGCGCATCATCATACACATATGCTGTCCTTTTGCAGTAACCATTACGAAGAGTGGATTCAGATTTTCATATAGCAATTCAACTATTTCAGATGTCATATTTTCCTGAAGCTGGGGCTTGCTGGCAATCTTATTAACTGCTCTGACAAGCTTGCTCACTCCCGCTATATATCCGCCAGGCCTCGGAAGATACGCTATATTTATTGTTCCGAAAAACGGAAGCAGGTGATGGGAACACATTGAATAAAATGAAATATTCTTCATTATTACCATGCTCTCCTGGCCAGAAACCCTGAATTTCGTGAATGTAAAGTTCCTGGTACCGTACCATTCCCTATAAAAATTTTCTATTCTCCCAGGGGTGTTTTTTAATTCCTCTTCGTTAAACCACCCATATTCCTCATGCAAATTGTATACAAGCTGCTTTATACTATCCCGCAATACTTTTTCGTTTTTCTGTTCCATCTAAACCCCCCTTATATCGCCATATATATACTTGTGCTCCTGCAGCATGAGCCTTGCATTGTCAGGAGCCTTTTCCAGGAATTCCTCGGCAAGCCATTTGATTTCTGTTCCATAAACCGGCTGTATGACTATTCCGGTGCCTGTATCCATATATTTCATTTCCTGCAATGCCACGGAAAAATCATATTTATCATTTACAACGAATTTTATATAATCATTCTCATCCATATACTTTAAATTGATATCATTGAATTTACGGTACATCCCGGAGGATGGAAGTTTGAAATCAATATCCTTCCTTACGGAGGCATAATCAGGTAAAAACCTTTTTATATCAAGGCTGCCAGATGTTTCAAGCAGTATGCTGTATTTATCGGACAATTTACTTATCAGTTCGTTGGCATCCCTCTGAAGCAGTGGTTCCCCTCCGGTAAGGCATACCCAGCTGACGCCATTTCCTGCAATATTGTTGACAGTATCAACTATTTCTGTCACAGACATATTCCTGCCCTCATTGAAAGAATATTTTGTATCACACCATGAGCACCTAAGATTACAGTATTCAGTTCGCACAAAAACCATCTTTTTACCTGTATAATACCCTTCTCCCTGGATGCTCAAAAAAATTTCATTAATATTCATAAAACGTCATATAAATTATTTTATTTCAAGCTCATTCAGAGTGGATTTTTCATTATACTTTCTCGTAAACTTAACGGTATCAAACCTGGTAATTTTGACCTCCATCAGTGGATCAGCCACACCACTGAAGAAATGCCCACCATAAAGCTGATGGTCCTTTCTTGCCACGCCGATGTGTATATGGAAACGGTTTTTATCATCAGCTATGGACCCGTGAAATGCAACAAGTTCGCACCTTTCTTCTATGTAGAGTTCATCATATTTATTTATGTTCCAGTATCCAATTTTCAGATTTTTTACCATCCCTATTCCCATTTCAATGAACCCGGATTTTATACTGTACTTCTGAACCAGTGTGTTCAAATTTTCTATAACATCTTCGCCTGCCTCAAATTTTGCTGCTACCATGTTATTTTCGATTTTATCCTGCATAAGAAGCGATTTCATAACCGTATTAAGCCTTTGTTATTCCAATTACCCATAAAAACATGGTAACTGCAAAGGACATCCCCAGTATTATTGCAATTATATCTATAAAGAGAACGTTGGCAAGATAAAGTTTGAAATCCGATATTATAAAGGAGACAAATATAACAGTCAGAACACCAATTGAAATATTCAGCTTTATAAGATTCCTAACGGTATGGTTTTCCATTACTATACATTATAAAATCATATAATTATTTTTTTAAAGGTGTTTTGAAGACCCCATGAGTCTTACTTCAACATTATGTTATTTTAAGGGGGCTGGGATCTTAAGTATGAATCCACCTGCGTCAGCTGGGAGTGGATATCACTTGGGATATGAAATATTCATGTATTCTGCTATCTCCAGTTAGTTCTGGATGGAATGTCATTGCCAGTATATTCTTTTCCCTTACCATAACAGGGCTTCCATCGAGGCTTGATATAACATCTGCCCTGCCTGGTGATTCTATTTCCGGTGCCCTTATGAAAACGGCCTGGAATTTTCCGATTCCATTGATATCCACTGTTTTTATAAATGAGTTGATCTGTCTTCCATATGCGTTTCTTTTTATGGTTATGCTGATTAGATTCATTCCGGTTACCCTGCTATCTCCGGTGTCGGATGAAAGTATTATTGCGCCAGCGCAGGTACCCATTACAGGCATTCCTGATTTTGCCATTTCAATAATTCTATCAACCATGCCGGATTTTCCCAGGATTTTATATATGACAGTGCTTTCACCACCAGGTATAATTAATCCGGAAATGTCCTTTAAATCCTTCAATTCCTTTACGTTTACCGGCTCCACACCATATTTTTGATGCAGCCGCCTGACCATCTGGAAATGTTCTGATACATCTCCCTGGACATTCAGTATTCCTATTTTCATAGTTCCATCAGCATTTACCTGTTCTGGAGTTTCTCAATTTCAGAAATGTCAAGGCCGTGCATTCCTTCAAGTCCTGATGATATCTCTCCAAGCAATTTGTAATCCTCATAATTTTCGGTGGCATCAACTATTGCCTCTGCCATCCTCTGCGGGTCCCTGGATTTAAATATTCCACTGCCAACAAATACACCATCCATGCCCATCTTCATCATAAGTGCTGCATCGGCAGGGGTTGCAATTCCACCGGCTGCAAAGTTTACCAAGGGGAGCCTTTTGAGATGCTTTATTTCCTTCAATATCTTGAATATTTCATTAGATATCTCCCTGAAGTCCATACCATAATATACATTATTATACGGCATCTTTTCACCTTCCCCGTAGAGGTCTTCAGAGGTCAAATCCCTGAGATTGGTGTAGCTTTTAGATATATTTTCGGCTACTTTGAACATTTCGTCGTTTGTCATCGAATTAAGTATGTATATTCCATCGCCTACAGTTCTTATGTGCCTCACTGCCTCTATTATATTGCCTGTGCCGGCCTCTCCCTTTGTCCTGATCATTGCTGCACCCTCGAATATCCTTCTGACGGCCTCAGGAAATGTCCTTGCGCCACATACCACCGGCACCTTGTAGAGTTTTTTGTTTATATGGTAAAATGGATCAGCCGGGGTTAGAACCTCACTTTCATCCAGCATGTCAACACCGAGCGATTCCAGTATTGATGCCTCGCTGAGGTGGCCTATCCTTACCTTTGCCATAACCGGTATTGAAACTGAATCCAGTATCTCCTTAACCTTCAGGGGGTCTGACATTCTCGCCACCCCGCCCTGGGCTCTTATATCTGACGGGACTCTTTCCAGGGCCATTACTGAAACGGCTCCGGCCTTTTCGGCTATTTTTGCCTGTTCAGCATTGGTGACATCCATAACGACACCACCCTTGGTCATTTTTGCAAAACCACGTTTTAACAGCTCATCCCCGAATTTCATGCTCTTTAAGTCTACCATAATAAATCGTTATCATAATTTCATATATACGCTTTATGAGTTATTCTGAAAATCCTGAATACTTTCGGGTTAATACAAAAATATTTAATTTTAATGACTATACCTTATCATGGACAAAAAGATTTCTATTATCGGCGCAGGAGCAGTCGGTGCAAGTGTGGCACAGGTTCTGGCTATAAAGGACATTGCGGATATCAAAATATTTGATATTGTGGACGGTGTTGCACAGGGAAAAGCCCTTGATATACAGGAGGGAGCACCACATTTCGGTTTTGATTGCAAATTAGAAGGATTCTGCACTCAGAACCCCGAAGAATATAAGAATTTGAAGGGATCTGATGTTATAGTGGTTACAGCGGGGCTTGCGAGGAAGCCGGGGATGAGCAGGGACGATCTTCTTGTGAAGAATATAGGAATAATGAAGGATATCGGTGAGCAGATAAAGAAATACTCTCCGGATTCAATAATCATAGCAGTAACAAATCCTGCAGATATAATGGCATATGCACTTGAAAAGGCATCAGGCATTAGCCCTGAAAGGATAATAGGCCTCGGCGGGTCCCTGGACAGTTCCAGATTCAGAACATTTCTTGCAGAGGCTCTTGATGTATCAGTCAGGGATGTCAATGCATTTGTTATAGGAGGCCATGGCGACGACATGGTACCTTTCATACATTACTCCAGTGTATCAGGAATTCCAATTTCGAACCTTTTGAGCAAGGAGAAAATTGATGAAATCATAAAGAGAACCAGATTCGGTGGCGGTGAAATACTTAACTACTATAAAACAGGTACAGCATTCTATGCTCCCTCTATCTCCATATCTGTCATGGTAGAATCAGTTATCAATGATGAGCACAGAGTAATACCATGTGCCGCATACCTTACCGGTAAGCACGCTGAAAACTATAAAATAAGCAACAAATTTATCGGTGTCCCGATTAAAATCGGCAAAAACGGTGTAGAGGAAATATACGACCTCAAATTCAGTGAAGAGGATGCAAAGGAATGGATGAAAAGTGTCGATTCAGTGAACAAGAACTGCAAGCTGGCCGATGACTACTTTGCATCTCACTGAAAACAGTGCCAATCAAAAATTTTATATTTTATTTCATTATAGCATAACGTAAAAAATATATACTGGTGGTAATTTCATGGAAAAAAAAGAATATGATGCAGTTATTTTAGGAGGAGGTCTGGCAGGACTGATGGCTGCCAATATAGTTGCGGCTGCAGGATTTTCAGTTGCCGTTGTTTCAAAGGTTTTTCCCACAAGGTCACACTCCGCTGCTGCCGAGGGTGGAATAGCAGCATATATGATGGGAAATTCTGATCCAAACGACGATCCGGATTTCATGTCATATGATGAGGTAAAGGGTGGAGACTATCTTGTTGATCAGGATGCGGCTGAATTGCTATCGAAAAAATCAGGGGAGATAGTAAGCCTCCTTGATGCATGGGGTGCTCCCTTTAACAGGCAGCCTGATGGTAGAATAGCATTAAGGTACTTTGGCGGGCAGACATATCCCAGAACAAGGTTCATTGCAGATAAAACCGGGATGGCACTTCTACATACGCTTTTTGAGCATTCAACCGGGTTCAAAAACATAGAATATTACAATGAATACTATGTCCTTGATATAGTAAAAGAGGGAAACAATGTTAATGGGCTTGTGGCCATGGAAATGAAAACCCTGAATCCCATATACCTTAAATCAAGGGCACTGCTTATAGCTTCTGGTGGAATAGGAATGATGTACAAGCATACAACAAACAGTTACATAAATACCGGAGACGGGCAGGGCATAGCATTACGTTCAGGAGTTGCATTGAAGGACCCAGAGTTTGTACAGTTCCACCCAACCGGCCTGTATCCCTCCGATATACTTATAAGCGAGGCTGCCAGGGCAGAGGGGGCTATATTAAAGAATAACAAGGGCGAAAGGTTTATGGCAAAATATGCACCTCATAAATTTGATCTTGCCCCCAGAGATATAGTTTCAAGGTCTATGACTATAGAAATAAGAGAGGGCAGAGGTTTTGAAGGGGGCTACCTCGGACTCGATCTCAGGCACCTTGGCAAAAAGTACATAATAGAAAGGCTGGCACTGGCATACGATGCGGCAAAGAACTTCTCTGGAGTGGATGCCTCCGAGGAAATGATACCTGTAAGGCCTGCACAGCATTATTTCATGGGAGGAATCGATGTGGATACAACTGGAACCAACCACGACCTTAACGGGATCTTTTCTGCAGGTGAATCAGCCTGTGTTTCTGTACACGGAGCAAACAGATTGGGTTCAAATTCTCTCCTGGAAACAGTAGTATATGGTAGGGAAACAGGAAACACCATGGTAGAATTCCTGAAGACGCATAAAAATGTTGAGACAAATAGCAATGTAGAGCCAATAATAGATGCAGCCTATGCTTATATCAAGAGGGAAACAGGAGAACATTTCGGTGTCCTTACGGAGGAACTCAGGGATATAATGTGGGATAATGTTGGCATATTCAGGGACAATGACAAACTGGCAGAGGCCGTTTCAAAAATAAAGGATCTCAGGGTCAGAGCAAGATCCATGTATGTAACAGACAAAACATCTAACTATAATACTGAATTATTCAATGCGCTGGAGACAAGAAACATGCTTGATGTGGCATATACCATGGCCACAGCAGCCCTGAACAGAAAAGAAACAAGGGGGGCACATTTCAGGGATGACTTCCCGGAGAGGGATGATAAAAACTGGATGAAGCATACTATAACATATCTTGCAGGAGACGAGGTTAAAATATCTTATAAGCCTGTAACATATACAAGGTGGAAGCCAGAAGTGAGGGTGTATTAAATGGAAGAAAAAGAAATAACCGTGAATATAAAGAAATACAATGATAAAGACGGTGCATTCTGGAAGTCCTACAAACTTAAGGCAGATAAATATACACAGATGACAGAGGTCCTCAGGAGAATAAAATCGGAGCAGGACCCATCTCTGGCATACCGTGCATCCTGCCATATGGCAGTTTGTGGAAGCTGTTCAATGAAGATCAACGGCATCCCTTCACTTGCATGCAGAACTATCGCCCTGCAGGCAGTGGACGAAAAGAATGAGATAAACGTTGAGAGCATGGATTATTATCCCGGTGTCAGGGACCTCATTACAGATATAGATGTTTTCTACGATAAAATGTACAAGGTAATGCCTAGGCTTATTGCTGACGAATCTGTGCTTATGGGAGAAAACGAACAGCGCATGACACCTGAAAACCAGACCGAGGTATGGAAATTCCAGGAGTGCATATACTGCGGGTTATGTGTATCTGCATGCCCCTCAGTAAAGGAGGATGAACAATTTCTGGGTCCGGCAGCACATGCCAAGGGATTCAGATTCATTGACGATGTGAGGGACACAAAGAAATCGGAGCGTCTTGATCTGTTAATGGATAGCGCATACAGGTGCACATCATGCTATATGTGCTATGAGGTTTGCCCCCAGGATGTACAGCCGGTAATAGCCATAAAGAAGACAAAGAACTACCTTGACCAGTATAAGGGAAATACACCGATCACAATAATGGCAAGGAAGCATGATGATACAGTTGAGAATCTCATAGAAACAACCGGAAAAATAAAAGAATCAACTCTTTTCCTGAAAACATTCGGGTTCGGCGAGGCTATGAGAGACGCCATAGATATGCTGAAATCTGGTAAATTTAAATACGCATTTGAGAAAGACAGCAATGTAAAAAATATGAATGAAATCAAAAATATGATGGGTGAGAAGAAATGAAAGTAGCATATTATCCGGGATGTGCCTCCCACGGAATAGCAAAGGATGTGGATATAGCAACGCAACTGATAGCAAAGGACCTTGATTTAGAGCTTATGGAAGTTGATGACTGGAACTGCTGCGGTGGTGGCTTTATGGATGATAAGAATGAAGCTGTCCACGCCTCCCTTAATCTAAGAAATCTCGAAAAAGTAGAAAAGATGGGTTATGATAAGATGGCAACTCCATGCAGTGTATGCCTCAATTCACATAAAGTGGCTGCGGACAAATATGAAAACGATCCGGTACTGAAGGAAGATGTCGATCAGAGGCTAAAGGATGCCAATATGGAGGAATATGATAACGGTGTGGAATCAGAGCATTTCATATGGGTACTTATCAGGGATGTTGGTATTGAGAATATAAGAAAACACGTCAAAAGACCACTGACCGGAATCAAGATCGGAACATATTACGGATGCCAGCTGCTGAGGCCATCAAATGTAATGGGTTTCGAATCTGCATTCAATCCACACAGTGTAATGGATCTTGTTGCTGCCACGGGTGCAACTCCTGTAGCATTTCCAATGAAAACAGCATGCTGTGGCTTTCCATTGATGGGTTCAAATCCCCCTGTTGCACTGAAAATGGCAAATAACATATTATCCAGTGCAAGGAATGAGGGTTCTGAGATGCTGGTTCATCCATGCTCACTTTGCCATCTACAGCTTGATGTTACCCAGGACAAGATCCAGAGACAGTTTAAACAGGACTGGAGGCTTCCAGCACTGTATATAACACAGCTTATAGGCCTATCATTCGGGTATACGCCAAAGCAGCTTGGAATGTCAAAGGGATCCATAGAATATCTGAGGTCAAGGGGGATATCATGAACTATGCAGACCTTTTAAAGGGCACTGAAGTTACCGGGCAGTCGGAAATACCGCCGAGGCCCGGTGATAAACCCTTTGCCACGGAGGTTTACTATAAGAAAGATGATTTATTCTATGGCAAGTTACATATAAGAAAATCCAACAGTGCAATGTATTTATCTGTGATTTCAAAAATTCCATTCAACTGGAAACAGCTTGTTGGGGATATGAAATTTGCAGGCACTGTAGTAGATTCTGCCGGAGGCCTTCTGTGGCTCAAGGAAAATGAAAACACCATAGGAAATGATCTTGCCTATCTGGAAAAGTATCTAACTGATATGAAAAACAAGCAAAGTAAAAATTAATTTTTTTAAAAATCAAAATAAAAAAATTATTCAATATCCTTTTCTTCAAAGGTTTTAATCGGGTCTACTATTGTATATCCATCCTTGTCAGATACATCCTGCAGTGCTGGAGGGTATTTCAGATAGTCTGGAACTATGCCTGCAAGCCTGTTTGTGTAACTGGGAATTGTATTGTTTTCATAGAATATACCTATCGGTATATGATCTCCCCACTCAAGCGATTTTCTGTATCCCGTGTCGAATTTTTCCTCATCTTCTTCTTTCTTATTTACCACAGGATTCCATGATTTGTCGTCTTCGAGCTTGTATACACGCTGCCTGTACCAGTCAAGAGTATTCACATCATTGTATGTGGGACATGGCTGGAGTACCTCTATTACTGCTGAACCCTCGTGTTTTATTGCCCTTTCTATTATAGCAGATAACTGCTTGATTTCAGATGAGAAAGCTCTGGCCACAAATGAATATCCTGATGCCATTGCAAGTGTTATGGGATTTATCTTTCCCATTATATTGGGCCTTGCAAGGCTCTTAACCTTCTCTCCCAGTGGGAGTGTCGGTGCTGCCTGTCCCTTTGTAAGCCCGTAAACTGAATTATTATAAAGTATTACCTTTACACCAGAGTTTCTCCTGCCCTCTCCTACAAAATGGCCGGCCCCAATGCTGAGAAGATCTCCATCTCCTCCCATTACCAGCACATTCAGATTAGGATTTGAGAGCTTGACACCCACTGCATAGGGTATTGCCCTTCCGTGAAGTGTATGTACTCCTGCTATATTTAAATAATGAGGAGTTTTTCCTGAACAACCTATACCTGATACTGCAACAACATCATCAGGATCCATATTCATATTGGAAAGTGCCTGCGTTACGGCGCTCACTATACCGAAGTCACCGCATCCCGGGCACCAGTCAATTGTTATGTTGTTCCTGAAGTTGTATTTGCCCTTATCTTCTACACCTTTTTGCATTTTTATCACCTTATGACCCCTCCTGGAGTACTTCCAGGGCGGTCTTCTTTTCCATTATATTCTTTGTGGATCTCAAAACCTCATCTAATGTTATATGCCTTCCATTGTATTTAAGGATGAAGTTTTCTATATTAACACCTGTATTCATTCTTATTACTTTTGCCGCCTGACCGGTCATGTTACTTTCAACATCTATTATCAGGTGAGACTTTCTAAGAACCTTCTCTACATATTCAGACGGGAACGGCTCGAACATTCTAAGATACAAAAGATTTGCAGATATCCCCTGTTTTTTCAGTTCACTGATTGTATCAAGCAACAGGCTTTTCTGGCTTCCCCATGTGACATATGTTATGTCGGCGTTTTCATCTCCGTACAGGACGGCCTTGTCCTCCAGTGGTATTTCCTTATCTGCCGTTATAAGTTTCTGCATTCTTTTCTCCATCATTTTGTCTCTCATTGCAGAATCTTCTGTTACGTGGCCAAGCTCATCATGCTCGTCACCGGTCATCCAGAATATATCCTTTCCAAATACTCCGTAGGGAGAAATTCCATTTTCTGTATCCAGTGAGTACCTTTTGAAGTTTTCATGATTGGTATTTTCGTTGTATTTCACTATCTTGACCTTTTTCACATCGATTTCAGGTACAAGATCCATGGTATTTGCCAGGGTCTTATCTATCAGATGTATTACTGGCATCTGGTACCTCTGTGCGTAATTAAGTGACTTCATTCCGTCGTATATGCATTCTTCCATATCCCCTGATGATATTACCATCTTCGGGAATTCACCATGACCTGTGTTTAATGCGAATAGCAGATCTGCCTGACCGTTCCTGGTGGGCAATCCTGTGGACGGTCCGCCTCTCTGGTAGAATGTGATTACAACAGGTATCTCTGTCATACCTGCATATCCAATTCCCTCTGCCATTAATGAAAACCCTGGCCCGGATGTGGCGGTTGCGCTTCTGGTTCCTGTAAGTGCGGCCCCGTTTGCCATGTTTATTGCAGACAGTTCATCCTCACACTGTACCACCACAAGGCCTGCTTTCTTTACAACCTCGTCGGCATTTTTCAGGAATTTCATTTCCTCATGGCTCTCCAGAAGAGTGCTCTCATCGCTTGCCGGTGTGATTGGATAGTATGTCTGGAATCTAAGGCCTCCCATAAGCTTGCCAAGTGCCGTAGCATCATTGCCTGTCAAAAGCATTCTGGGGGTTGCCGGATATGTTGGAAGTGTAGCAACCTTTATGGGTGATGTTTTAACATAGTCATAGGCTGCCTTTATAACCTTTATATTGGATTCTATAACCTTGGGTTTCTTTTTGAATGCAAATTTAATGCCATCGTCTGCATGATCCTCATCAAGCCCCAGAAGTGCCAGTGTTGTTCCTGCTCCCAGTGTATTGTAATACCGGTTGGCCGGGCCATCATGCACGTTTTCATTTATAAGCTTATCAAAAGGTATGGCTATTACATCAATTCCTGCACTCTTGAAGTAATCCAGAACACCCTTAACATCAAATGTTAGGTTTCTCTCTGCAAGTTCGTCCTGGATCCTGGTCATGGTATCTGATGTTATCATCCTTGCATTCTTCAGATTGAATGTGTTGAAGGCTGAATCATATACAACCTTGGATCCCTTCGCCACATCGAACATATGTTCGAAAAGCGTATCTGGATCCAGGGCCACCATTATATCCACTGGATATTTCAATGATTTTGGCCTTTCATGCATTATTCTAAAATGTATATAGCTATGTCTTCCCTTAATATTGGAATGGAATTCCCTTATTCCGTAAATATTATAGCCGGCCAGTGAAAACGCCATGCTAATCATATTTGCAGCACTATCTATTCCTCCGCCCTGTGGACCTCCCACAAGTAGATTGATATCAGTTTCCTGCATTGTTACCGTATGATAAGCCTATTTTAATTTAAAAACTTTACCATCGGATTATAAGTATGAAATTTTAAATACATGAATTTTTATGTGCAAAAATCTGTATTATATATGAAAAAATTGAATATTTTATATATATTTTAGCCATTCCATGACAGGATCGTCATCACCGATGTTTATTTCCGTCTTGCCTAATGCTGATGTTGTTACGAATTTAGTAAAATACGCCACACCGTTGCTTATATATCCGTACATGACATGCTCAACACTTTCTCCATCAGGGAAATGTGCCTCTGCTTCAGGTGTATTCGGAATGAAATGCAGATCAAATTCATTTCCGTGTATATATAGCCGGTATGATGAATTCTCCACCACGTAGTTCTGTAATTTTTCAAGACTTATATTGGGTTTCATAAGATGAAATTAAAGCAAAATATATAAATATAACATATTTAAAATTTATTTTCGGAGGAGTGCCGGTATATCATCAGGGTAACTGGCAACCTTTATACCGGCATCTTCGAATGCCTTTATCTTGGATTCTGCGGTTCCCGTACCCTTCTCTATTATTGCTCCTGCATGTCCCATCTTCTTCCCGGGTGGCGCACTTATTCCCGTGATGTAACCAGTAACAGGTTTTTTAACATGCTCTTTGATATACTTTGCAGCCTTTTCCTCCTCATTTCCACCTATTTCACCCACAAGTACTATCTGTTTTGTCTGCGGATCATCGTTGAATATCCTGATTATATCGGAAAATGTTGTTCCCACAATTGGGTCCCCTCCCAATCCTATAACTGTGCTTTCACCGAATCCTGCATCTGTAACAGCCTTTACTATTTCATATGTGAGGGTACCGCTTCTGGAGGCTACAGCCACATCTCCCACACGGAATATGTTGTTTGGCATTATTCCTATCTTTGCCTGCCCTGGAACTGTTATTCCGGGACTGTTGGGGCCAATCATAAAAACACCCTTTCTTCTTGCTTCATGATAAAGTTCCATGGTATCATGTACAGGGACGTGCTCTGTAAGTATGTATATAAGTTTTATCCCGTTTTCCATCGCTTCTAGGGCAGCATCCCTGACAAACGGTGCCGGGACAGATATCATGGAAGCATCCGGTTTAAGAGGCAGTGTATCTATAACATTGTTGTACACATCCACACCGTTTACTTTTGTGCCTGCCTTGCCTGGAGAAACCCCGGCTACGACATTTGTTCCGAACTTTATCATTTCCCCGGAATGGAAAGTGCCCTGATGCCCTGTCATTCCCTGGACTATTACCCTTGTTTCCTTACTAATTATAACCATCTTATTCTACCCCCTGAATTTTTGATAATTCCTTTACAGCATCTGTCATATTGTTGAATGCCTTGATGCCACTTTCCAGCAGTATTTTCTGTCCCTCCTCCTCATGAACGCCACTGAGCCTGACGACAATCTGCTGTTTTATGTCAAACTTCTTCTTTGACGACACTA
The DNA here is from genome assembly GCA_021806295.1 of Thermoplasmata archaeon. Classification (GTDB taxonomy): domain Archaea; phylum Thermoplasmatota; class Thermoplasmata; order Thermoplasmatales; family Thermoplasmataceae; genus Ferroplasma. The sequence goes on along the minus strand of JAJZXS010000018.1, from coordinate 15,855 downwards.
TTCCATTTGCAACGGTATCTGCCTTGGTAACCCCACCGAATATGTTTACAAATATGAGCTTTGGCCTTGCCCTCATAACGAATGAAAATGCATCCTCAACAATTTCTATGTTATCTGTACCTCCAAGGTCAAGGAAATTTCTGGGTTTAAGCTTATGGAGTGTGAGGGCATCCATGGTTGCCATAGTCAATCCTGCTCCGTTTGCTATTACTCCAATATCCCCATCCATTTCTATGAATGTGAAGCTCTTTGATGCTGCCTCGTTTTCCAGTTCTGTCTTGTCTGGGTCGGTTATCATGTAATCCTTATGCCTGTAAAGCGCATTATCATCAATTATTACCTTTGAATCACCTGCTATAATATTGTTTTCGCCATCAATAACCAGAGGATTAATCTCGGTGAGCAGCGCGTCTTCTCCAACAAAGGCTCTGTAAAGAGATTCAAGCAGGCTGCTGAACTGTTTCCTGTTTTCAACGGGAAGGTATGATAACGCCTCCCTGGCTATATAATCTGAATATCCCACCATAGGGTCTATGTATATCTTGTGTATATTTTCTTCAGGAACGCTTTCTATTTCCATTCCACCGTCAGCTGACAGTATTATAACTGGCTGTTTTGTTGCCCTGTCCAGTGTTATACTGAGATATAGCTCCTTTTTTATGTTGAGCATCCTCTCAATCAGTAATTTCTTTACAGTTAGATTGTTAATTGTAGAGTTCAAAAGCTGTTCAGAATAGGTCTTAAGATCCTCAGCGTTCTTTGCAAATTTGATTCCTCCGGCCTTTCCACGCTTTCCTGATAAAATCTGTGACTTAATGGCCACAGGGTATTCAAATTTCTTCAGCTCTCCAACATTTTCTATTACATATCCATCAGGGACAGGAATTCCGTACTTCCTGAATATTTCCTTCCCCATGTATTCATAAAGGTTCATTGCAATCCCTGATATATTAATAAAGCATATTTAATATTATTTTTTAGGGAATAAGTTTTACATTCAATGCCTTACAGCTAACCCCTCCAGATGATAATCCAGTAAGATAACCGCTTTTCAGTACAAAATTTTAATATTGATTCCAGATCAATTACAACTTTCCATGCATAGATAGAATATAAATCCTGCAATCAAAATTTTTATCTTTAAAATAGCATCGCACTTTATCAAATTATGAATAATTATAGATTTAAACTCAAAACACATAAAGCAATATAAATTGTGGCATAATGGCTAAATTGATTGTTAGAATAATTTAACAATTAAAATACTAAAAATAAAAATTAAATTAATTTATTTTGCCGAGGTTGTTTATAATGTTTTTTATTTTGGATTTTTCATCATCGGTCAGCTTTTCAAGGTTATCTAGCAAATACTGTGAATAATTTTCCATCTGAACTATGATATCATCAAGGTCATTTTTTTTGCCTGATATTTCATCCCAGGGAAAGTATGAATCATCCAGTAATTTTTTTCCAGCCTCAGTGGTTTTATAGTATTTCTTATTATTTTTCTCTGCAAGTTCGACATAATTTTCACTGTACAAAGCTGTTAAAGTAGGATATATTATTCCTGGTGATGGTACCCAGTTTCCCTTTGTTATTTCGCCAATCCTGTTTGCTATGTCTGCACCGGTAACTTCATTTTCAGAAGCTATTCCCAGTATCCAGTATTTAAGTCCGAATCCACGCATGCCATGCATATGGTGCATTCCGCCATGCATGTATCTCCCCTTTGGTCCAAACATGTTAATCACCTAATTGCCACCATGGCATCCACGGTGCTGTTCATGCCTGCAGCGGCGTTCTTCATTATGGCACTCACCTTGCTCGTGCATATGTTCATGGAAACCATATTGCCCACTTTCAGATCCCCTGCATCCTTTCCTGGAGTCCATGTTGCCATATTCCCATCGTTTCTCGCAGTCTCTTTCATATCTCTCACCATATTCATTATTTCCTGAATATCTTCTTCCATACATTTTTATCACCAGATATCTTTTATTGATATCTAATATAGATATCACTTTATGATATTTAAACATTATTCCCTATTATATTTATCTTATGCTATGTTATAAAACACAATCTATTTAAGTGTAATTCAATATTAGGAATATAATGATTTACAGGGAATTCGGCAACACTTCGTTCAAAACATCCTGTATCGGGATGGGTACATATTATGACATGAGGTGGGTATTTAAAACATACCTCGGTATATATTCCGGAAAAGAACAGAAAGAAGATGCCATAAAATCCGGTATTGATTCTGGAATTAATCTTATAGATACTGCAGAACTTTACAGAACTGAAAAAATTATAGCCTCAGCAATTAAGGGACACAGGCGCGATGACCTTTTTATAGCCACAAAAGTTTTTCCCACCCACTTGTCCCCAAAATCTATTGAGAAGTCTCTGAACAGAAGCCTGAAGAATCTTGGGACAAATTATATTGACCTATATCAAATCCATTTTCCCAATCCCACTATAGACCTTAAAAAAACTCTGAGGTCTATGGAAAGAATGGTAAATGAGGGCAAAATGAGGTATATAGGGGTTAGCAATTTCTCACTTAACCTCTTAAAAAGGGCGCAGGGAATTCTCTCAAAGCACGAAATAACATCCATACAGATAAATTACAATGTATTCCACAGAAAGAGCCAGAATGACCTGATTAAATACTGCGAACAAAACCATATAGCAGTAATGGCATATTTCCCACTGGGCCATGGCAAGGTCACACAAAAACAGTACAATGAATATTTTGACCACGTCAGAAAAACAGTCGGGGACGTACCGAATGCAAATATAGCCCTGGCATATCTAATCAGCAAAAATCAGAACGTGTTTCCGATACCCAGAGCTTCCAACAGGACTCACGTTACCCAGAATGCTAAATATGCTGACATTATATTGAAAGAAGGGGATATAAAATATCTTGAGGAAAAATTATAAAATTGTGGTTTCTGTTAATCATGTCAACACATCTTTAGAAGATACCATCTCGTTGATGCTTAAACTTCCTGGATATAGTATGATCCTTTATCTAGTTTTCAAAGCTTTATGGACCCGAAGTAATCACAAATATATGCAAGGTTATAAAATAAATATAAATAACAGGGTTTGATATTACAATAGAGAGAAATGATAATCGCATTGGTATCATTTACCGGAGGAAGATTAACAGAGGCCAGCAACGATTCTCCTATGGATATGGATGATATGAAAAAAACACTTGCATATGCATTCCTGTATGATTTTCCAGTGAATGTGTATACTGAAAATGCAGAATACAAGATTCTTTCACTGCTTTCAATTAAATACAACGATCGTGGTAATCTATTCTTCTCTGGCACATATTATTCCAATAATTCAAGAATCAAGAAAAATTTTTCATGGAGAGAAGTAAAAAGAATAGAAATTAATATAGAAAAGGAACCTGAAAAATCAGTTTATTAAAAATTATTCTTAAAAATAGAATCAGTATTCTCTTTTATGGAAATTTCTTCCGTTTCTTGGTGCCCTGCTTCTATTCCTGTTTCCCTGGTCAGATCTTCTATTTCTACTGTAAGATGGCCTTGAATTCCTATGAAAGCCTGAATCCCCTGTATTATCTTCACTGTCCCTGAACTGTGAAATAAGATTTCCGTAATTTATATCTGTATATTCCGTTTCAAGGTTAACATCAATTTTTTCCATTTTTATCTTATTTCTTCTCTGTATGCTCTGTATCAATCCGCGCTGGTCAGTATCAAATATTGTCATTGCCCTGCCATCCTTGCCCATTCTTCCTGATCTTCCAACCCTGTGGGCATATGTCTCTGTACTATCAGGGGCATCGAAGTTAATTATATCTGTTATATTCGGTATATCCAGTCCACGTGCTGCCACGTTTGTTGCTACAAGTATTCCAGAATCCATGTGCCTGAAATCATTTATGGATCTCTCCCTGGCATGCTGCTTCATTCCCCCATGTATCAGTATATTGTTGAATCCTGACCTTGACAGTATAAGATTCAGGAGATCTCCAGATCTCTGGGTTTTGACAAATACTATAGCCTTTCTGGACCCATAGTTATGGATATATGACATCAACGTTGAAAATTTGTCAAACTTTTCTGATATGGTATACAGATGCTTGATGGAATCAGGTATTGTTTCCTCTCCTCCGGCGCTTATAAATTCCGGTGATTTCATGAAATTCTTCGCTATTGTTTTTACCTCTGATGGTAGAGTTGCTGATAAGAGTATTGTCTGATGTTCATCTGAAACAAATGATATAATTTTCTTTATATCATCTATGAACCCCATGTCCAGCATCAGGTCAGCCTCATCGAGGACCAGGTATTTCACATGGTCCAGTTTAAGGTAACCCTGATTATGCAGGTCAAGTACCCTTCCTGGTGTACCTACAACGATATCAGACCCGGGCAACTGCTCTACCTGCCTGGATATTGAAGCACCTCCATAAACTGTTGTAGATTTTATCCCGGATATTTTTCCGAGCCTTGTAGCGACCCTGTATGTTTGCAGGGCAAGCTCTCTTGTAGGCAAAACTATGAGGGCTTTAACATTCCTTCCCTTCATTGATTCAATGGAATTTAATACAGGCAGGAGATATGCTGCTGTTTTGCCTGAACCTGTTTTAGAACGTATAATCACATCTTTTCCGCTTATAACAACGGGTATTGATTTGTCCTGTATTTCTGTTGGCTCAGTAAATTTCATTAAACTTAATGATTTTTTCAGATTGGCTGATATATTCATATTCTCAAAACTAGACAATTTAAACACTGATAGTATATATTATATTAAGATATATACTTAATTATCCTAATTTTTTATGTTAGATTTCATATGTAGTCCTTTCTATTGACAACATTTTTTGGCGTACCTTTTAGATATGCTGATACATTCTGGAAAGCTTTCTTCAGGGGTACAGTCATGTAATCCTTTGCCAGCCCAGCAACATGTGGTGTGACTATCACGTTATCAGGTATTTTTTCCCGGATTTTCGGTTCTCCCCACCACACATCCGTTAGGAACCATTTCTCCGGATTTTCAGATAGGTAATTCAACATATCCTCTTTTTTGACAACCTCGGCCCTTCCAACATTCAAAATTACATTCCCTCTGAATTTGGTCAGGAGTTCATAATTGATAAATCCATTTGTGTATCTGTTAAGTGGAAATGTTATTGCCATTATATCAGAATTTTCAGGAATGTATAGTTTGTCAGTGGTAAAGAGGTCTAGATTATTATCTTTGGGTTCTGTCCTCCCGAACCCCAATGTTTTCATCCTGAATACCCTGGCTATTCTGGCCATTTCCCTGCCTATTCCACCATAACCCATAATTCCCAGAGTCCTGCCGTAAAGTGATTCTGAAAGTTCCCTTTCATATTGGCCATTTCTAATCAATGAATTTGATTTGCAGATATTTTTATATTTGGATAAAAGGAGGGCAAAGGCATGCTCAGCTACAGGAATTGACCATGCATCTGCATTGCTACATACAGTAACGTTTTCCGGTATATCTTTAAAATTTACATGGTTAACACCGGCAGACACACTCTGCATAAATATTGTGTTCCTCCCCACTTCAGGCTTTCCTGCGAAAACCACTATTTCAGCATCATCTGAGAACCCTTTGGTAATTTCACATCCTGCTTCCTTTTCAAGTTCCTTTATAAGGGAGTCTGGCACCGACATGGCGGAAAAGTTAATCTGCAAGCTTATTTTCATAGGAGTCTAATATTGAATGTTATTAAAATATTTTTCATTTGAACTGAAAATATGATATCCTGAATTGAGTTTCTGTTTAAAGGCAACTAATAAAAGATAAAAGTACTAAAAACAGGGTGAAGTTAAACGATAAGAAATTAAAATACATAATAAATCAGAAAAAGAAAGGAATACTATCTGCTGAATTGGTAGCAATATACAGTGTAAGTACAAATTATATCAATAAGATCTATTACAATTACACCAACTGCAATAAAACAGAATTATACAAAAGAGTAAGGAAGACAAAGGCAATAGATGAATATCCAGAGGAACTGATAATAGGAATAAGGAATGATTATCCATTATCAGGACCAATGGCGTTCCAGGAATACCTTAATAGCAATGGAATAAAACATATATTAGCAGGGGTAGACTATCCACAGACCAATGGCAAATTAGAGAGGTTTAATGAAACAGTAAGGTCATTGAAGCCTTACTTCTTCATAGGGGAGGAGGTACTGTATTACTATAATTATAAGAGAAGGCATATGAGGAAAAGGGAGGCAAGTTAAATGTTAAGGAACAATAAGTTTATATGGGAATTAATTACAAAATAGCATACTATAGTATATATATCGTAAAATTTTTATATTATATTATATATGTCTAAGAATAGTTTATTGATTGCTATTTCCATAGTGGTGGTAATTATGCTGATGATGTTATCGTTTAATTTAATATCCCAAAATTACGTTGGAACACCAGAAAATGTTAATCCAATAAAATGTACAGTTAATAGCGACCTTGCGGTTATATCAAAAACAGAAAAATCTGGATTATTTTGTAGCATAGATTCTGTGGATTCAGGATATTCTAATGTTAGCAATGTCTATTGTTATGAATACCATGATGTCCATCATACAATCAGTAAAAATATAGCCGGGATCGTAACAGGGAATACTAGAGGAAGCGTTATTATACCTAACCAATTTACTTATACAAACAGTGGGAGCAATAATACCGGGTCCTTTAAGGAATTTAATGGATATGTAGTTATGAAAAATGAGGGATTTAACTGGGGTGGCGGTTTTACTGCCGGTTATGTTGCAATTAGCGTTAATCTTGAAATTTTCAACAACGGCGAGATATTTATGCAGTATTCAATCGCACATAGCCAAAAACGTTCTGAAAGCTATTATGCTATGATGGATATTACCGGTTTGTTTAAAACAATTTGTGCGTGAATATAATGAAAACTAAAAAATTAATAGCACTGATAATTTCTTTAATGGTGGTTGCTACTGCTACAATTTCAATTTTCAGTGTCATGGACGCAGGCAATCAACTGAATGGATACATTGATAATCCAGCCATAAAAGGTTCCTCAACAGAATATAATTTTTCCGCCTTATTGTATTATAAGAGTTATTACAGTAATTGCTCACGGTATTATAATGAAACCTTAAATGAAGGCAATTTTGTGTACGGGAATCTATATATAAATACATCGGGCAACCAGGTTAATATTGTTACTTCAGTTTATAATAGCTCAGGAGATAGAATAGTAAACAGGCAATATAATGAAAGCCAGAATGGGACAATTTTCACAGCTTTCTTTCCTAGGGGGAAATCATTTCCACCAGGTTCACAGATTTTGTTCGGAAATAATATTATTACTGTAAGCAATAATTCTTTAATTTGCCCTGCTTCAAATTATGAATTGCATTACGGAAATCGTTCAGTATATTATATACCGGATAATGCATTGGTTTCATCAGTTCCTGATATTTTTCCTCTTTACAACTATAGTTTTTTTTCTCTGCACGCTACATTCAGTCAGATAACTATGCATTGCTGAACAGCATTTCTATACCTGGCAATTCAACCATTTCTGCAGTGGTACTGGGCAATATAGGAATAAAAACATCATTTTTTGAACTAAATATGGTTAAAACCAATGTTAGAATAACTTCTATCAATTATTCACATTACATAGAAAAATATATACCTATCATTGCCTTAATTTGGTTAATAGGAATCGGATACCTGGTGTTAAAAGTTATAAGAAGGCGTGAAAATTGATGTATGGGATCAAATTTGACAAGGTAACAAAGCCTTTTGGGAAAAATACAGTACTGAAGAGTACCTCATTTTATATTCAAAACGGTATCACACTCTTTATCTCTGAAAACGGAACCGGCAAAAGCATAATTATCTACAGCATTGCCGGCTTCCTTAGGATACAGGAGGGGCGTATAACGGTGAATGGTTATGATCCAGTGAAGAACCATGCCCTTGCCTTGAAAGATATATCTATTATGCCTGAAGTCCCATCATATTTTGGCTCAGGGAAAGTTTCTGAACATATTGACCTGTTTGCAAGGCTAAGAAGTATATGTTCCAGTGAATTTTTGGGTATTTAGAGTATTTTGGCAAGCAATCAATAAAGGAACGCAGATGATGCCAATAAAATGTTTAGATGCAATAATAAGGAAGAGGCCATAATAAGATTCAACGAAATGAAAAATAAATGGGAGAGAAGGTATCCCAATGTAATATACAATACTGAGAGAAAGCCTGGGCAGTTATTGATATTCTATGATTATCCTTCTAAAATAAGGAATTCACTTAAATCAACCAATGAAATAGAAAGATTGAATGAGGAAATAAGAAGGAGGATAAAAGTAGTATCATCATTCCCTGATGAGGACTCTGCAATGAAGATATTCTATCTGAAATCTATAGAGTTCAATTCCAAGCATGCATTCAGGAAGATGAACGGCTCCTATAAATGCAATGATGAGATTAAAGAGATGTTCAACAAGAGATATCCTTTATAAATACACAGAATATGGTACACGATACTGTATATAATCGTCCCGGCATTTACATTACCTTCGTTATATATATAAATTATTCATTATATATATCATTTTAGATGTGTGTAAGTTTAAACTATCCATAACCACCTGGCAAATAAATATATTTCATGCCATAATAGAATTGAGGTGAAAGGCATGCATGTTATATATTTTTTCTTTGTATATGAAAGGCCTATAGAATTATCTGGTATGTCTTCTAAAACAAGGAACTGAGTTTCTAAGTGCATATGATGGAAATGAAAAAGTGGATGGAATAACAATAAATCTTTAATACTCTATGTTTACCTTTGGAAGGCCTGCTGTTCTGAACACCCCTGCAAGTAATTAGATAAAGCGTCAGAAAATCCATAAAGAAATAGTTGACGATATCGAATATATAGAGGATATTGACTGAACTTAGATGTTATACATATCGGCAATTGCAGTAATACACATTCAAATTAATACGTAAAGTTTTAATAATAAACTTCTATATAATTTTATGATAATGAAAGATTCTGAGAGAACAGAATACTTCGACAGAAACGCAATAGAAATCTCAAAAAAATACAAGGGCAAGATACTGACACTTCCAAAGGTTCCTATTACCGGACTGGAGGATTTTTCATCACTTTACACTCCCGGAATTGCTGCAGTTTCAAAGAAAATAGAGGATGACAAGGAACTTGCCTACGAACTCACAGGCAAATGGAACTCAGTTGCCATTTTAACCGACGGTACCAGGGTTCTGGGTATAGGAAATGTTGGTCCTGAAGCCGCCATACCTGTAATGGAAGGAAAGGCCCTTTTATTTAATTATCTTGGGGGTGTAAATGCAATTCCCATGCCACTTATAGTGAAAAATAATGATGAATTCATAGCCACTGCAAAGGCAATACAGCCATATTTTGGCGGATACAACCTGGAGGATATACAGTCACCAAGGTGCTTTTTCCTTCTGGAAAGCCTGCAGAAATCTATGGAAATACCTGTATGGCATGACGATCAGCTTGGCACCGCTTCTATAATACTTGCAGGTGCTATCAATGCACTGAAGCTGGTAAACAAGAAAAAAGAAGATGCAAAAATCGTTTTCAACGGTGCCGGAGCGGCTAACATAGCAGCCATATATCTTTTCGAGGCTGCAGGCTTCAGGAAGGAAAACATTATTGCAATAGATTCAAAGGGTATAATAGAGCCGGGAAGGGCAGATATCGATGCCTTAATGTTCAAGAATCCCTGGAAATATAAGATAGCACTGGAAACCAATGGAGAACGTGTTCAGGGAGACCCTGCAAATGCATTCAAGGGGGCAGACCTTGTTGTATCTGCCTCAATATCAATACCAGGAACCATTAAAAATGAATGGGTAGAATCAATGAACAGGGATGCCATAATTTTTGCACTTGCAAACCCATTACCGGAGATATGGCCCGGTGAAGCCAAAAATTCTGGTGCAAAAATAGTTGCAACAGGAAGAGGGGATTTCCCTAACCAGATCAATAACAGCATGGTATTCCCTGGAGTTTTCAGGGGAGTACTGGATGCAAGGTCAAAGGGTGTGAATTTCGACATTATGGTGGCAGCCTCCCAGGCCATAGCAGATTTTGTTGAAAATCCTACGGAAGATCATATAGTTCCATCCATGGAGGACTTTGACCTCTTCCCGAGGGTTGCATCTGTTGTTGCAAGGAAATGCGTAGAATCCGGCCTGGCAAGAAAATCCGATTCCACAGAGGGATTTTACAGAACAGCATCGGATATTATTACAAAGAATAGAAATATTTACAACAAACTATTTGACATGTAGGTGATTAACTTGGTTAACATAAGATTAATGGAAAAAAAGGATATAGATGGCGTCATGGAGCAGCTATTGAGATTAAAGCACCTCAACGAGGAATTTGATCCGCTTTTAAAGGTATCTATTGGAAATGAGAAGGAAATTTCAGAGAAGCTTGGAAGGATTATTGATGACAGGGAGAACCACATAGGCCTTGTGGCAGAGGATGGGAAACGCTTAGTGGGAATGATCATGTCAGATGTTATATTCCGGATATACTATGATCCGAAATACGAGGCCAGGATAAGAGAATTCTATGTGATACCTGAGTACAGGGGAAAGGGTGTTGGCATGAAACTTCTGGATAAATTGAGGGAGCTTGCTTCTGAAAGAAATATTAAAATGATAACTGCAGAATTTCCATCACTGAACCTTCTTGCATCAAAATTCTATGAAAGCATTGATTTCAAGGAATTAATAAAAATTTATTCTAAGATCAATTAAAATTATTTATTTATCTGAGAATATCGTATTTTCTTAATATAAGACAAAATATTGAAATAATATAATTAGTTAAAGAAATAGATGGAAAACAGAGCAATTGATGTGTTAAAATGGTTGGCTATTTTAGGATCGGCAATGTGGGCAGGTATACACATGACATTGCTGGCTATAAAGTTACCATATATAGTTAAGGTATTTTTTGGATTTGTTATTGCAATTGCCATAGTGTCAGCAATGATATATGTGAGTGGGAAAAAGAGTTTTTATTTGCCTGTTCTTATCTTTTATATACTTGATACTGCACTATTACTGGAATCGAGAATAACAATAGCACCAGTATTCGGGGTAAGATTGCCCTGGACTGCCTCCGCAATAGATAGCATCATCCTTGATATAGTTATGATAATACTATCTGGAATTATTTATTTCAGCACAAAGAACCAAAAATAATACTGGAAAATAAAAAAATTTAAAAATTTTATTTTTTACCGGACGAGGCTATGTATTTCAGTATATTTCCGGTTTTAACGTAATTGAGCTCTGCATTTGTATTTATCAGGGCTTTACCTTTTATGGGTTTTCCGTTTATGTTTATGTTCAGTTCTTTTTCTATTGATATATCATTGATCCCCTCTATGTCTACTGTTTCATCCCCTTTCAGTGACGGCATGCTATCAACCTGGATCGGAATTATGCCCATGTCTACAAGGTTGCTCCTGTGAATTCTTTCAAAGCTTTCTGCTATTACGGCTTTTACACCAAGAAGTGATGTTACCTTTGCTGCCCAGTCCCTGGAACTTCCGGAACCGTACTGTTTCCCTGCAAATATGACCAGAGGCACATTATTTTCTTTATATTTCATGGCTGCATCGTAGAAGCTCATTACTTTTCCATCCGGATAATATACGGTGTCGCCTCCGGCGTGGTCAACCATTAGATTTCTTATTTTGGGATTCGAGAATCCACCACGGAGCATGACTTCATGGTTCCCCCTGCGAGCACCGAATGTATTTAGTTCAGTGACGCCCAGTGATGTGAGGTATTTCCCTGCAACCGAATCCCTTGCTATGGGCCCTGCAGGAGAAATATGGTCTGTTGTAATTTTATCACCAAATATGGCGAATATCCTCCCATTTTTCACATCCCTGACAGGTTCCATATACATCCATGGAGGCATTTTAATGTATGATGAATCATCCTTAAAGTCAAATATGGTACCCCCAGTTGATTTCATTGACTCCCAGTTTGAATCCCCGCTGAACACATTACTGTATTCCCTTTTATAGGTCTCAGGGTCCATGGCAAGGTGGAAGTATTTTTTTATTTCCTCTGAAGTTGGCCACAGATCCTTAAGATATACAGGTTTTCCATGATCCATGCCTACCGGGTCCTTTGTCAAATCTATGTCCATAGTCCCTGCCAGTGCAAATATTACAACCAGCATCGGCGATGCAAGGAATGCCCCTGCTATATACGGGTTTATTCTACCCTCAAAGTTCCTGTTTCCGCTGAGTACTGCGACGGTTTTTACACCATTTTTCAGGATATCGTCCTGCACTTCAGGTATGAGCGGGCCGGCATTTCCTATGCACGTTGTGCACCCGTAACCTACCAGTTCGAAGCCGATTTTATTGAGATACTTCATCAGGCCTGCCTTTTCCAGATAATCCGTAACCACCTTGGAACCGGGTGCAAGACTTGTTTTTATAGTCTGTGCAGGCACAATATTGTGCTCTACAGCCTTCTTTGCAATTAGTCCGGCACCCAGTAGTACAAAGGGATCTGAAGTGTTTGTACAGCTGGTAATTGCAGATATTACAACTGACCCGTTTTTCACAAGCTTTCCATCACTACCATCTTTAATAAGGTCATGGATTTTTTCCTTTAAATCCTCTATATTTATAAGCTCATCGGGATTTTTTGGTCCGGCAACGGCACTTTTGATTTCAGAGAGATTTATATCCACAGTTTCACGGTATTTCTTCGGGCCATCATAGAATAATCCCTGTTCTTTAAAGTATTTCTCAACAGACCCTGCATCTCTGGCTGTCCCTGTCAGGTACTTCAGTGTTTCGCTGTCCACAGGGAAATATCCGATTGTTGCCCCGTATTCTGGTGCCATATTTGAAATCGTTGCCCGATCCTGTGCTGTCAATTCTGAGAGATTTCCATAGAACTCAACAAATTTTCCAACAACATTCTTGGCGCGGAGCGTTTTTGTTATATACAGTACAACGTCAGTGGGCGTTACACCTGTGGGAATTTTCCCCTTAAGGTTTACTCCTATGACCTCCGGGACAGTCATGAAGTACGGCTCATTGAGCATCGAAGCCTCTGCCTCAAGGCCACCTACTCCCCATCCCAGTACTCCTATGCCACCTATCATTGTTGTATGTGAATCTGCACCAATGAGGCTCTCCGGGAATATCTCTCCATTGTCGACCACAGCCACAGAGGATAAATATTCAAGATTGATCTGATGAACTATGCCATGTCCCGGCGGAACTATCCTAACATTCTTGAAGGATTGCTGTGACCATTTCAGGAAATCATATCTTTCTACATTCCTTGAAAACTCATCCTTCATATTGATAATAATGGGCTCATCGCCGCGGAATGAATCCACTATTATGGAATGGTCAATGACCAGATCTGATTTCGTGGCGGGATTCACCTCTTCAGGGTTTTTTTTCATCTTCTGGTAATATTCCCTCATGGCTGCAAGGTCCACTAGGATAGGAACTCCGGTATAATCTTGGAAAACAACCCTGGATGGTTTAAATGCCATTTCTGATCCAGATTTCATTTTTGCGATGTTATCTATTGACCTTTCATCAATATCCACGCCGTCATAATTCCTTAAAACATTTTCAAGCAAAATTTTAAAAGAATATGGCATATTATCAACATCGTACTTGTCGGCAAGCTGGGAAAGTGGATAATACTTGAGTTTCCGTCCATTTATTTCAATGGTGCTGTGTTTCACGTTCATAGTTTGTAAAGCCAAGATAATATTTTAATATTATTATATAGAAATATTTGATAGGCGGTTTAAGCATAAGCCGCTCTTTTATTTTCAAGGCGTATCCTATATGAATTCTCCTGCTGGGTACGAATATCCATTACATAATTAAACGTGTTCGGTACAAAACTTAAATATATATTAACATTTACTTACTAATGAAACAGCTTGAATCTATAATTCCATTGATTACCCCGTTTACAAATAACAGGGTTGATAAGCAGCTGGCTGTTGACCACGGAAATGATGTTCTAAGGGGAGGGATGAAATATCTATTCCTTGCAGGGACTACAGGGGTAGGCCCATCCCTTTCTACCCAGGAAAAACTTGATCTCCTTGACGCGTTTTCAAACATTCCTGACAGCATCATGTTACAGGTAGGATCACTCAACCTGGAGGATTCAGTGGACATGGCCAGGACAGCGAAAAAGAAAAAGATACATGCAGTTGCCGCACTTCCGCCATATTATTTCACAGGATTGAAAAGGGAATGGCTTGTAAAATATTATGTGAAGATATCCTCCGAGTACCCTACAATAATATACAATTACCCGGATACAACAGGTTATAATATTACATATGATATAATCAATGATATCAGGAAGGATGGTGGAAATATCATAGGCATCAAGGAAACAACTTTCAACATGAATGATATACTCAATACAAAAATGTATGTGGACGATTTCAAGGTATACACAGGCCCTGACCAGTACATTTTATCAGGCTTCAGGCTTAACCTGGATGGCTATGTTTCAGGTGCTGGAAATTATGGCTATAAAATTATCAAGGGCATAGAGGAAAACTATGATAACGAAAAGGGTGACAGATACCAGTTTCTTCTCAATGAATTATCTGATTTATCCAGGAAATATGGCACAATATCATCTATATACGACATGGTGGAAATCATAACAGGTGTGGATGCAGGATGCCCCAGGGAGCCTTTTTTCAAACTTTCTGATAGTGACAGGGTACAGTTGAAAAATGAGGTAAATACAGTAATGGAAAAATATAATTTCAAACTGTAGGCGTATATTTATCTTGATAGGAATACTTAAATATTTTTAATTATATATTATAATTTATGTTTATTCGTATAGTATTAAATCATAAAAATTGCTGGTCCCAAGTTCTATCAAATAGTACTAATATTTATGGTTTTCTTTTAGGGCAAAAAACTGACGATGAAGAAATTACTGGTACAGTTGCCTTTTATTCTCTTGGAAAACATACCAACTGGGAGGAATTTTTCAATAACATGAAGGAGGAAACTGCTGTTAAAAAAATAGAGCACATAGAATCCTACGGCAAATCAAGGGTGTTTATTGTTAAATTTGTGAATAATCTTACAAATTCTGTTACTTCTCTAATTGAAAAATATGATGTACCATTTTACAGGGAAGTATTTTATCGAGGCCTGGAAATCTGGGATATATTTTCCTGGCATGAAAATGATGGTGCATTAACCAGGAATTTAGAGCAGATAGCAGACGTTGTTTATTTTAAAGAGCTGGAAAATATCAATTTCCCTGATCCATTTATTGACGGGGAGCTCATATCAAATGTACATCTCCTGACTTATGCAATTGAGAATGGATATTATTCAAATAATAAGGATATTAATCTCGGGGAAATGGCCAGAAGATTCGGGACTTCAAAATCCAATCTCTCCAGAAAATTTAAGAGATTTGAGACGTACACACTTAATTATTATCTGGCAAACCACCTGCAATATATGGACATAGATAAATATGCTGCAAAGAAAAAATTATGAATGCTGCTTAAGAATGTGAAATGGCCGGTGACATCCTCCCTTATCTAAAGATAGGAGTTTCCCGCTTCTACAGAAAAAACTTGCCATTGCTGGTATAGGTTTTCCCCTCCACGGGCATTAATTCCCCACAGTCCGTGGGTATTCTCTTCTTTTTATGCCTGATCTTCCTGGGCTTCATTATAATA
>JAJZXS010000004.1 GCA_021806295.1 Thermoplasmata archaeon | reverse complement strand
GCGTATCCCTTGAATTCAACAGGCAGTGGGTTACTGAGACAACAATATTCGACGAGGATATGAAAAAAGAGATAGAGAAATCATGCAGGGACCTGAACCTGAAGTATAAGTATTTATACAGCTGGCCCGGGCACGATGCACAGTATATGAACCGTGTGGTCCCAACTGCCATGATATTTATTCCGTCACATAATGGCAGAAGCCATACAAGGGAGGAGTACTCATCAGACCAGGATCTTTTGAATGGGTACAAAGTGCTGAAAAAGACTGTGGAAAAACTATAATAAAATAAAAATTTTAGAAAACTTAAATTAATTTTATTGTAAAAATATTATTTATCTGATTATGTTGTTTAGCCTGAATGCTATTGTATCCATTGCAGCCATGTACCCAGTATATGCTGAATCAGCATGCAGTACAGTAGCGGTATTTCCACTGTATGAGATATACATTAAATTATAGAAATACCCCATGAAAGAGTTATACTGGAAGTTATGCACATAGGGCTGAACAAAGTAATATGCATCGGGCATGGGAAGCCACATATAGGCATACTGGTCATAGACAATTCTGGAAACGTTTTTCATTTCCTTTGTCTGATCAGTTACATTGAGGAAGTCAAGATTGTTGAATATCTTCTGTAATGTGTTGTTGTCAACCCAGGCCTTGTTTCCTATTCCGCCGTCAGTAATATCGTATACTGCCTCAAGCTGCTGTCCTATGGGATCTGAAAAATCAGGTTCCCATCCCAGGTCAACGAAATGGGGTGTAACACTGGCATTATCCCATGTGCCAACAACTGCCTCAGTTACATATTTCGATGTAAATTTCAGGCCGATATCCCCAAATGAAGCTATTGCAACTGCCACCTGTGAATCCTCAAGTGATGTTGGAGGGGACGTTCCGGTAATTACAAAGTCGTGTGTTGAGAGATCAGACCCTGACTTATCGCCTATTTTGGAACCATTGGGAAGTACAACGTAATCATGCATCTCTGTTGCCGCAATGGTTAAATTCTGAACTGCTGCAGTTAAATTCTGTGTGGGTAGCGGGAAGTTATCAGGGTTATAATATGCTTTTCCATACTGTGGCGATAATGGCCCTAACTCTGTATAGGCCATGGCTGTCCCATTGTAATTGTTGTCATAGGGCTTCAGTTCAGCACTGTAATTCAGTGCATCGTAAAGTGCCTCCCTGAAATGTGTATTGTTTGTATAGGATCTCTGGACATTCATGGATATGTAGAAGGTTCCCAGGACTGCTGTTGATTTAACCAGGTTGCCGTTTGCCTCGCTTTTGTCATAGAATCCATTTATAATGCTCTTGAAGGAAGTTGCACCTACCTCGCTTATCTGTGATGTGTTTTTATCAAAATCCTCAAGCCTGTCAGAATGGCTGAGACCATACTTTATAGCGACCTTTTTTATGTGTGCTGGCTGTGCTATTGAGGGAACCTGGGAGGTATGTCCATCTACCCAGTAATTAGGATTTGCCTTCAGTACTATGGTTCCAAGTCCTGATGATGCACTTTCAAGTACATAAGGTCCTGAACCGATAGCACCGTGAAGGTTTACATAAGAATTCTGCGTATTATAAACAACACCACCATGCTGGTCTATGAACGCCGGGTAAAGTATGTCTCCCCACCACCCTGCAACATCCTGCAGCAGGTATGAATAGGGTTTCATGGTGTTTATCTCAACCACATGTGTGGATTTTACAACAACGGCCTGATCTGGATATTTCATAACTTTTAGCTCGGTGCTGTTGTAATTAAAATTGGAGAGTATTGAGTCAAGGTCTGTTGCTGCCTGCTTATACTGATTTGACAGATTCCCTGATAATGTATAGCCAGCATTAACAAGGGCTGATCTTAACCCCCATGGAATAGCTATGCTTACATTAGCATAATTTGTATTGTTGAAAAGTATATTCGGATAATCAGCCACATATGGGCCCTGGGCCATTACAATTCCCCTGTAAAATGAGAACCATACAGATGATGCATTAAGAGGCTCGCCATTGCTGAAGTTTGCGTAGCTTCTAAGATTGAAAGTATAGTTCTGGTCACTTACATTGGTAATGCTGGATGCCAGTACAGGTACCACCTGTGTTGTGCTGGATCCATTAAATTCAGTTAATGTATTGAACATTGCCCCGAACAGTGGACCGTTTGTGGTGAAGAATCCACTTGCTGGGTCAAGGGATCCTGGAGCCGCCGTCTGTGCAGTGTCAGTAAATACAGTGGATTTATGATCCAGAAGTACAATAGACACCCCTGCGATTACTATAATAGCTGCTATAATAATAGCGATAAAAATTTTGGTCTTTTTACTTGCCATAAAAATTAAAGGTAAAATGATTAATAAATTTTACTATAAATATTTCGTTATATTTTTATGGTATTGCTATTGTATGTCATCATTTAGCCGGAGGTGAATTTGATGGTTTATTAATATTAAATTAAATCGTTTATTGTGGTAATATCTTTTAGTTGATTTCCCTGCATTTCATAAATTACATGCCTTTTAAGTGTTATCTTCTCTGTAAATGTGGGGAAATGTCTGGATGCAAGTAAACTGGATGAAAATATTCCAGAATAGACACCGAAGTCGATAAAGTAAAGCTCATGGTAAAGTTTGTAATTGGCTGCATCGGTGTATGCGTATATTTCAGGTTTTCCTGTATTTCTGTCAATGGCAAGCACAAACAGATTTATTCCGCCCTTTAGAGCATTATTTTTATAGACAAAATTTATAGATTGTTCCAGCATAAATGGAATGCTCCCATGAAATGTTATCATTTTGTCAAGGAATATTTCACTATCGCTGTGGGTTTGCAGGTATTCCTGGGATTTGCCGGTTTGCATTTCAGCCTTTCCGAGAAATCCATTATGTACAAGGTATATATCATGGCTGGCTGTTGTCCGGTAATAGGGATGTGAATTCACCAGGCCAAATGGTCCGGCTTTACCGGCTTTTCTAACGTGCAGCATGAGTATTTCTCCTGATATTTCAGGTATTTTTGACTCAAAATATGGAGTTATTGATTTGTAATGGCTTATCTTATCGTCACCATAGGAAACATATCCCCATCCATCATTATGTGTGATGGTTCTTCCGAAAACTTCCATTGAATATGGATCGGCAACGGTTACCTCTTTCATGGCATTAAAAATTTGTTCCTCTCCTTTTCTAAAATCTCCATTAAGAATTAACATTCTGCACATTTTATAGAAATTTTATTATTATATTTAAATCTAATTTTGAGAATTTCAAATGAGTTTTTAAAGAATAAGCGGGATAAAGAAATTCATTTATTGAATAAATTGTATCCATAAGGTTTATCCACCCTGATTATAAGTGCTGCAGGGCCATCATGTGACCTGATCCATTCTATATCCTTCATGCTTTCGTCATTTTCTTTTACATCTACTCCATAAGACTCTACAACAGTTTTCAGGTCAATTTTAAAGGAAAGATATTTGCTGGCATTATTGTAGTTAACCTCCTGGAATTTTTTCAGTATGCCATAACCATGATTGTCCAGTATTATCAATTTAACCGGCAGGTTATAGTTCTTTATGGTCCACAGGGTCTGTGAAGTGTACATAAAGGCACCATCACCGATAACACAGAGGACTTTTGGATTTACAGTTGCCATCCCTGCTGCAGCTGGCAACGCCCATCCAATCTGCCCTGACTTTCCTATAAAATAGGAATCCTGATTATATCCAAGTATCTGCCTCAGGAATAGTGATGCCGAAATTGATTCATCGGCTATTGTGTAACCCGAGAAATTTTCATGTATTTTTAACATAACCCTCTGAATCTGGGAATTCTGATCTATTCCGGGCTTTGCAGGAATTTTTCCTCCACTTTTTGGATTTAAATATTTTAATGATTCCCTGAGAAAGGTGGATGGATTCATAAAATAGGAATCCCCGATTTTGCCCGAAATATCGAAACCAACTTTTATAATGCGCTTATCAGGTAGCAGGGGGCTGCTGGAGTAGGGGTATAAATTAATATCACCGCCCACCATTAATATGAGATCGAAACCA
>JAJZXS010000032.1 GCA_021806295.1 Thermoplasmata archaeon | reverse complement strand
ATAATGTTTATATAGTATTATGTAAATACACCTATTAATGAATTCCATAACGTTCATCAGGCAGTTATACTTTTTGTTGCTTGAGTAAACGTTATCTTCATTAAAAATTTTTGGAGGTAATAAGATGTATTTTTATGACAGTAGAGGCTATGGCGATTTTTTCAATATGGGAGAGTATAGTAGGATGGGATACGGGCAGGTAAGAAAGAAAATAAGCATATTTGATACAACACTCCGTGATGGTGAACAGACACCTGGAGTTTCATTCTCCATGAAGGAAAAGCATAATATTGCTATGAAATTAAATGATGCAGGAGTCAATATAATCGAGGCAGGTTTCCCTGCAGTTTCATCTGATGAGCTCAAAACTGTAAAGCGCATTAACAATGATATAGATAATACCTGCTCACTTGCAAGGTGCAACATAAAGGATATAGACAGGGTCATAGAATCAGATTCCAGTATAATACACCTTTTTATTGCCACATCAGACATACATCTGCAGTATAAGCTTAAAATGTCACGTGACCAGGTTTTTGATAAAATAATTAATTCTATTGAATATGCCAGGTCACATGGGCTGAAAGTGATATTTTCTCCGGAAGATGCAACCAGAAGCAATATGGATTTTATGGAAAGAATAATCAGGGCAATAGACGTTGATACTGTAAATTTTCCGGATACTATAGGTATAATGAACCCAATGTCTATGTATTATTTTATAAAGAAAATAAAAGAATTTACCGACAGGAAAATTAGCGTTCACTGCCACAACGATTTCGGGATGGCA
Source organism: Thermoplasmata archaeon (assembly GCA_021806295.1). GTDB lineage: Archaea > Thermoplasmatota > Thermoplasmata > Thermoplasmatales > Thermoplasmataceae > Ferroplasma. Next base: position 20,391 of record JAJZXS010000032.1, on the reverse strand, counting down.
ACAGCAAACACATTAGCAGGGATTATGGCAGGTGCTGATGAAGTTCAGGTAACCGTTAACGGAATAGGAGAGAGGGCAGGAAATGCATCACTGGAGGAGGTTGTATCTTCTATTTACGGTTTCTCTGATTCATGCACAGATATCAAAATGGAAAAACTATACGGCCTTTCTAGGTATGTTTCCAGTGTTAGTGGTATAACTCCACAGAAAAACAAGGCAATAACTGGAGAAAATGCGTTTTCCCACGAAGCAGGAATACATGTCCAGGGCATAATAAACAATCCAAAAACCTATGAGGCTATAAATCCTGAAATTTTCGGAGTAAAAAGAAGAATTGTTATAGGAAAGCACTCAGGAAAGGCAGCAGTGAAGTATATACTTGAGAGCAGGGGTATATACAAAACAGAGGATGAAATAAATAATATATTAAAAATAATAAAAAATGAGAATAAGACAGTTGATGATGAATATTTATTACAGGTGGTAAAGAATGAGTAAAACAGCAGTAGAAAAAATATTTTCGGAAAAAAGTGGAACAGATTCAAGGGCGGGAGATTATGTTGTGGCGAATATAGACTATGTTATGGCCAATGATATAACGGCACCCATAGCCATAGATGCATTCAATGATCTTGGCATGAGTGCAAAAAGCGAGAAAATTATAATTATCCCTGACCATTTTATACCTCCAAAGGATATAAATTCGGCAAAACAGTACAAAAAATCAAAAGATTTTGCGCTGGATAATGGAACCTGGTTCTACGATATAGGCAATGGGGGCGTTTGCCACCAGGTTATGATGGAAAAGGGTTTTGCCGCACCAGGCAGGCTTATCGCCGGTGCTGATTCCCATACAAATACATACGGTGCACTTTCTGCCATATCTACCGGCATCGGAAGCACAGAGGCTGGTGTAATATTCGCCACCGGGAAAATGTGGTTCAAAATTCCGGAGACTATTAAAATAAATCTTAAGGGTAAACCTTCAAAAGGAGTAGAGGGAAAGGATATAATTCTCCATATTTTATCAATAATAAAAAACGGAGGCGCTGCTTACAAATGCATGGAATTTTCAGGCGATATTCAATATATAGACATCAATGAGAGAATGACAATGGCCAACATGACTACCGAGGCCGGAGCTAAATGTTGCTTTTTTGATACAGATGAAAAAACTATAGAATATCTCAACCAGCGCAACACCGGAGAATATAAAATAGTAAAATCCGACGATAATGCCGATTTTGAACAAACTATAGATATAAATATGGCAGAAATAGAGCCGTCTATAGCAATTCCTAATTCTCCGGACAATGTAAAGCATGTTTCAGAAATACATGAAAAAATTGATCAGGCTTATATCGGCTCATGTACCAATGGTAGAATAGAAGACATCAGAAAAGCAGCCACAATCTTAAAGGGTAGAAAGGTAGACAGAAGAGTAAGGCTGATGGTTGTGCCTGCAAGCCAGGAAGTTTACAATCAGGCTTTAAGAGAGGGCCTCATAAACACTATTGTTGAATCAGGGGGTTATTTCTCAGGAACAACATGCGGAGCGTGCCTCGGCGGTTATATGGGGGTTTTAGGTCCTGATGAAGTATGCATATCATCCACTAACAGAAACTTTATCGGCAGGATGGGTGATAAAACTTCTAAGGTTTATCTGGCCAATCCATCAATAGTGGCAGCATCTGCAATACTAGGAAGAATAGGAACACCGGAGGAGATATAAATGATGGAAAAAGTCAGTGGAAGAGCAATAGTATTAGGAGATAATGTCGACACAGACCAGATCATACCTGCAAAGTATCTTAACACTGCAGAGCCGGACAAACTGGCCCCGCACTTCATGGAAAACGAATACCCAGACCTGGCAGGATCCATTAAAAAGGGTGATATAATCGTTGCAGGAAAAAACTTCGGATCTGGATCAAGCAGGGAACATGCGGTAATCACCATAAAGGGGCTTGGTATTTCATGCATTATTGCTGAAAGTTTTGCAAGAATATTCTTCAGAAATGCCATAAATACTGGGATACCGGTTATAGAGGCAAAGGTAAGTGCAAACAACCTTGAAAAAATTACAGTGGATTTCAGGAATAGCAGGATATTCTGCGGGGGAAAAGAAATTGAATTTAGGGAATACCCGGAATTTTTAAAGAATATAATAGAAAGCAACGGCCTTGTTAACTATGTGAGGTCAGGCAAATGGTAGATATAGCAGTCATACCTGGTGATGGCATAGGCAAGGAAATAATTCCCCAGGTATGCAGAATGCTGTATTCAGTTGATCAGTCGCTTAATTTTATTTATTATGACATATCATCTGAACGTTATATTAACAATGGTATAACAGTGACAGATAAGGAGATCGGGGAATTAAAGAGCTATAAATCCATATTTTTCGGGGCTATCGGGGATTTTCGTGTTAAGCCAGGAATAATGGAGCAGAATGTTATATTAAAACTGAGAAAAGACCTTGACCTGTATATGAATATAAGGCCAGCCATTTCATTCAAACGAATTACCGGGAATGAAATCAATATTACCATACTGAGGGAAAATACTGAGGATTTTTATTCCGGAATTTCAGGAACATTACCGGGTAAACAAACCTTTGAAATGAAGAAAGGCATATATAATTATAACGTTGATATTTCTGGAAATTCTGATAACCAAATATATTATACAATGGGAATACTTTCCGAAAGAAATTTAAACAGATTTTTTAAAAAAGCATACGAAATTGCCGGTTCTGATAATATCACTGTTACAGATAAGGCCAATGCCGTAGAAATGTATTCAATATGGAGGGATATTGCAAGCAAGCAGTCAAATATACACAAAAAGAAAATAAAATTCGAATATGCAGATTCCCTTGCATACAACATTGTAAAAAATCCATTAAAATATGAATATATAATTGCACCAAACCTTTATGGAGACATTATATCAGATATGACCAGTTCACTGGCCGGTGGACTCGGTTATGCCCCAAGTGGGAATGTTGGGGATAAAAATTCTATGTTCGAACCGGTACACGGGAGCGCGCCAGATATAGCAGGCCAGAATATTGCCAATCCGGTAGCCTCAATACAATCGTCTATAATGATGCTGAAGCATATAGGAATGAATGAAACGGCTTCTATTATAGAAAAATCATTGAAAAATATAATAAATAACGGTATAATACCTATAGAATCAGGTGGTTCATATACCACATCCCGATTTATAGAAGAGGTTATGAAAACATCACAACTTCCGAAAAATAAAATATAATAATTGATTATTTATTTTTTATGACGTGTTCTATCATAATAATATTTATTCAATCTCAATATATAAACATATTTATTGCATATATAAAGTATCTACACATTTTTTTACCAAAAAAGCATTTTTCTTCATAATTGTGATAAAAAAGTTAATATATAACTGTAATATTATAACAATAGTGATGAAATATGACTAAATTACTTGTTTTAGGGGGGAGGTTTGCTGGATTGACTGCTGCCTACACAGCAAAGAGATTGCTTGGAGATAAAATAGATGTAACATTAATTAATAAAACACCATATGCCGCTTTCAGGCCGGGAATGCCACATGTCAGTATAGGAGTTTTTAAAGCAGAGGATTTAGAGGTTGACCTGGCTACAGCCTTGCCTGCTAAGGGAATAAAGTTTATCCTTGGTGAGGCAACAGCAATAGATGCAAAGAAAAATAAGGTGGAATATGCAACACCTGACGGGAAAAAGGAAAACATCACATACGATTACCTTGTTGTAGCTTTCGGTGCAAAACTGGGAGTAGAGCACCTGAAGGGCTGGAACGAATACGGTGCAAGTGCCTGTGAACCTGATTTTGCAACTGCACTTTATGAGAGATTAAATAAATTCGAAGGCGGAAATATAGCAATAGGATCCGGTGTATTCTATCAGGGAACATTGAACCCCAGAGGCAAATACCCGAAAAACTGGGCAGATGTAGCTGAATCTGCATGTGAGGGGCCTGTATTCGAACTTTCACTTATGATACCTGCATTCCTGAAGAAGAAAGGTGTCATGGACAAGACACACATAACAATATTCTCACCGGGAGAAGAGGTACTTACAGATATTTCAAAGGAATCAAGGGGAGTCATTAAGACAATGTATACCCAGGCTGGATTCGACATGGTATGGAATTTCCGTGTTAACGAAATAAAGAAAGATGAAATAGTAAGCGAGGATGGAAAGACAATCAAGGCTGATATAGCTGTGATACTGCCACCATATGAGGCAAATGATGCGGTTAAAAATTCCACACCTGACCTATTCGACGATGGGGGTTTCATGGTTACAGACGAACATATGAGATCTGTCAAATATCCGAACGTATATTCATGCGGAGACTCAAATCAGATAACTGTTCCAAAGCTCGGATTCCTTGCAGTACAGACATCCAGGGTGGCAATGCAGGATCTGGCCAACAGGCTTGGAGTTCCTACAAAGATGGATACATACACACCTGAAGTTGTATGTATAGCAGATAATCCTCTAGAGGGCTTTGCAATATCAGTGGATGACACTACCTTCTATGGCGGAGACAAAAAAATAGCACAGCCATCAGCCACAAACCATATAAAGAAGGAACTGTTTACCAAATACTTCATGTGGACAAATGGAGATATGGCACTGGACAAGTATCTTGCCAGCTGGTGATTAATCATGATGTCAGAAGATGAACAGTTAGAAAAATTGATGAAACCGGAATATATTTCCAGTTTAACCAGGGCAGTGGAGCTTATTAAAAAGCTCGATAACCTTGGATTTCTGGATGTAATATCCGGTATATTGAGTGACGATGAAACCCTAAAGACAGTCTTTAGCCTACTAACAAGCGATGACGTACTCTCTCTTACAACAAAGACTGATTCCGTCATGGTGTTATTGAAAATAATGTCAGAGGAAAAGAATGTAAAGGCACTGAGCAACCTGCTTGAAATGGTCACTGTAATACAGAATAAAGGCCTTCTGGATCCTGTAATGGGAATACTTAACGACGATGGTGCAATGGGTATGGTTATGGGGTTGTTATCCAACGACTTTACCATGAACCTGATCATGAACGAGAAGCCCATTCTTGATTCCCTTGGAAAGCTGGATCTGAGCGTTGCCCCACACTATGTTAACATGGTAAAGGCTGTAGAAAATGCCATCAAGAATGATACAGTTACGCCTGTAGGCGGAATGATGGGCACACTTCACGCAATGAAGGATGAAGACGCACAGAAAGGCCTTGGTATTGTTTTCTCAATACTGAGAAGCCTAGGCAAAACATGCAGTGATGAATTCAACTGCTCCGCCAAAAAATAATTTTATTTTTATTATATAAGACACATTCTCAACACATTTTAATATCCATTTATTATTATGATTAATTATAGCTCCGTGGTGTAGTGGACAAGCATTCCGGACTTTGGATCCGATGACGGCAGTTCGAATCTGCCCGGAGCTGTTATGATAGAAGTAGTAGGAAGGAAAAAAGAAAAAATTAGCATAGAAAAGCCTGTGAGGCTATCGGAACTATACGATTCTATAGGGGTCAATGAAGATGGATTTGTAGCCATACTTAACGGCGTACCTGCAACATCAGATCATATAATAAATCCGGACGATAACCTTGTTCTCCTGGAGATATTTTCTGGTGGATAGGTCAGGTGACATCCTCCCTAGATAATGCAAGGGGCTTCCCGCTTAGGAGTTGAAAAGATACTTTGAAAAGAACTTTCTTACAACTTCAAGGTCTGTATCTTCCCCATTTATAATTTTAATTTCATCCTTTAACTCATTTAGATTTTTTCCTATGTCAGAGTTTTTCAGTTCCTTCCTGATAATCCCCTCCATATCTCTCTGTTCGGTTCTTACATCCACATAAACCCTGTTTTTCAGGATGTACGGGCCGCGCATTAACCTTGCATTACTGTTCCATACATCTATGAATTTTATACTTTCATTTGATTCAACAGGTGGGCCCATATGAACCTTTGTTCCTGGGAGCATTCCAAGTTCGCATTCAATTAAAATTTCTATATCGCTACCCACATATATTTCTGAGGCAACAGGCATGAAACCATTGTTATGAAGTATATCCCATATCCTGTTTTTTAATCTTACCGCCTGCGGATATATGATATCATCTATAATATCCGGTTTTTTTACAACAAAAACCATTATATGCGTTCCCCTATTCTTATTTATCCTCGGTGTGTGATTGAGGATATCCTCCCTTCCGGCCATATATAGTTTAGATGCAAGTTTGAGCCTTGAGAGATTCTCCTCGCTGACTGCAGCACCAGCATTTCTGGAAGGGTCTACAGGATCTATTATTATCACAGGCTCAGAGAATTTATCCTCCGTATTTTCAGGAACGATCAGCTTACCTCTCAGGTTTGCCATATATCCCATTAGCCTGTCAAAATTTTTAAAATGTATTATAAGAAGTTCACAGAGATACCCTGAAAATCCAGATCTGGATATCTCGGAACCGTATACGTTGATGCTCTTCATGAATACCTTTAAAAGCCTAATATCATGAACCATTGCTTCATCCGTATTACTGTTGACATAAAGTGTATGCAGCGGCGTTCTGTCCACCGTGGAAACTATTTTTTCTCCCTCACTGATTTTAAATGCAGGAACAACATCTACTTTTATTCCCATGACGTAGCCTGAAACATAGGGGTGCTCCGCGTATTTTTCTGTTCCATTCTCCAGTACCCGGTGCCCTATTTCAAGGCCTTTCTTCTCTATATAATCTACAGAATATGATTTATCAAATGTGACAAATATATCTATATCGCTTGATTTTAAATTTGTATTCTTTGATACAGACCCCACCTCTGTGCAGGATGCATTTATATTGTCTGCCTTGCATATATCATTTATTTTCTGGATAATTGTTGAGGAAATTTCACCTAGCTTTTTTGTTTCTTCACTGGTGGGGATCTGTTCAGCAAGAAGGTTTTCTAGATAATTCATTTTAATTTCCGAGGTCCAGAATTGCCTGTGCCGGTTCTCCACCTGCCTTTTTAAGTGCCTCCATGGCCTTTTCCCTGGAAACATTGCACTGTTCCATTACAAGTTTTATATCCTCCTCATTAAACCCTTCATCATGCTGTACCTTTGCCTTCTCCTTGAATGTGCCCATTACCTGGAATGTTTTCTGGCCCTGGGCTTCAATCATGGTAACTGAGGCATTTTCTATTACGTAATCTTTGTCTTTACCCTTCAGTATAACCTCTTTAACATCAGGCATTTCTGTGGATTTTATTCCCATCTGGTTCATCATTCTTCTTACATCTCTCGGATTCATAAGGATTAATCATTACTTCTTTTATTAATTTTTATGTTTTTTTGTCCATATTATTTCTGGATAGTTTGTGAATTTAAGTACCATTATTAAACCCGCCATGGAAGCTATTAATTCTATAATGACGGTATACACCGGTATATGGAGGAATTCCAGTAATATAAAAGGCATCGGAAGTATAAATACCCATGAAAAAAAATTTGCAAATTTATTTGCATAATAAATCTCACTCCCGGGGAATTTCCTTGTAAAATATTTCCTGTATCCGGGAAAGAATAATGCAACTGCAGGGAACATTAAAAAGCCTGTGGTAAGATTAAATTCTGTATTTTTTATAGAAATGAGGAAACCCATGACGAGCAAAAATGGAAACACTGCTACGAAAGATATGCCGCTAAACACTCTTGAATTTATTGCGCTTCCCAGTGAAATCGCCAGGAATGATAAGGACGCGATTCCCAGAAATATATAGATTGTTGTAATTCCTCCATTACTCAATGCAAGCACTGGAACAGTTAAAAGTACAATGGCTATTGATATGAATAGGACCACGTTTATCATTATGGCATACAGCAAAGTCCATCCATTTCTAATTCTTTTAATGTCGCTTAATGAAATTATATATCTCTTCAGCTTTTTAATCAGTGTTGTTTTTCTGTAATTTATTTCCATATGGCCAGAAAGATAGAATGCCAGTGAAAAAGCTATTATTAAAACTGCCATGATATAAAATACATATATAATTCTGAGTGCAATATAATGCTCAGCAAGGAAAACGAGCCCGATTATAGAGCCCGAATACAGATAGGATCTGGTTTCGTTTACTCCATGCCCGCTTCTACTATAATCTATGATGGCGCTGCCCAAGGACAGCATTGCAGTCAGTGTAAGGAATATATACAAATCCTTTGTGTAAAAAATCATAATTATGGCAGGCGCAAGAAATATGCCTGCCAGAAGAACAGACGCATTCCCAAGTAATTGGAGAATGGCTCCGGACATAATATAAGATATAAAATACACAACCCCGAAACAGATAAGAAGTACCGGATAAATAAAAATTTTCATAGATTCTAGATTAATATGCAAAGGAAGTAAAAATAACAGCACAAGCAATACGGAATTCTTCAGTGAGTTGATTATATCCATTAAAGTATTTCTTTCTAAAACTCTCAATGTAAGTGATTATCATAGTTCCATATTAAATATTTCCGGATATTAATGACATTTTAATATGTTCCATAATTATACACCCATCAGTGACACGGTTGATCAAAGTAAAATAATTCAAATATCTCTTTTATTACTATAAAAGTTTTTATTACTCGCTTGTATTATGTTATATGCAGGATGAAGAATCCTATATTGAAAAATTAAAGGAAGATAAAGTAGAGTTTTTGCAATTACAGTTTACAGATATTATTGGCTCTGTAAAATCATTGACAATCCCACACAACAGGTTTGAGGATGTAATTTACAACGGGGTTATGTTCGATGGGAGCTCAATTGTCGGATATAAACAGATTGAGAACTCCGATATGAAAGCGGTACCGGAATTATCATCCTATACAATACTCACAAACGAAAATTATGCGGGAAAAACAGTGAGATTTATCTGTAAAATATTCAATCCTGACGGAACTCGATTTGAGGGAGATCCCAGATACATTCTAGAAAAGCAGGTAGAAAGGCTCTCAAAGGAAAATAAGAGAATTAACATAGGACCCGAGCTTGAATATTTTATTTTCAATCAGGATGAGGAGGGGGAACCAACCATTGAGCCAAGCGATTATGGAGGATATTTTGATAAGGAGCCACTGGACAGGTCATTTACAGTAAAGCAGGAAATAATAAGAAAGCTTGAGGGGTTAAATTATTTCCCAGAGGCATCACATCATGAAGTGGCATACGGGCAGCACGAAATAGATGTGAAATATTCAGATGCCATAACAATGGCTGATAGAATCATTATGATAAAGAGCGTTGTAAAGGAAACCGCCAATGAATATGGCTATTATGCAACTTTTATGCCAAAGCCGATAAAGGGTGTTAACGGCAATGGGATGCATGTACACCAGAGCATATTCTCAGGAGACGAAAATCTATTTTACAAGGAATCAACAAAACACGGACTGAGCGACTATGCAATGCACTATCTGGGAGGATTACTTAAGAATGTCAAATCTTCCTCCCTTGTTCTTGCTTCCACTGTTAATTCATATAAAAGACTGATTCCTGGATATGAGGCCCCTGTATACATTGCATGGGCGAACAGGAATAGAAGTGCACTGGTAAGAATTCCATCGGCTGCACCAAAGGGAAAGAGGCTTGAACTTAGGTATCCTGATTCTGCCGGAAATCAGTATCTCCAGTTTGCGGCAATAATTGGCATGGGCCTGGATGGCATTGAGAATAAAATAGACCCACCAGATTCTATTGAGAAAAATATATTCGAAATGAATGAGGAAGAAAGGAAAAAATATGGAATAGAATCGATGCCAGCATCCCTGGGACAGGCCATAACAGCCTTCAAGGAAAGCAGCCTTATGAAAGAAATATTTGGGGATTATATTTACAATAATCTTATCAGGATCAAGGAAAACGAATGGGCCGATTTCAGGCAGTATGTAACGGACTGGGAGATTAATAGATATCTGGATATCTATTAATTATCTATAAAATCTTCAGCAGAATTTACTATTTCCATTTTTCCTATGTGCATTATACCGCTGAGCAGATAGCCATATTTTTCTATTAAATCCGCATTTCCATGTATCTTTATGCTTTCCAGCGGTGCTGCCATTGAGAGTTTTTTCTGGCTTTTCAGGTTCCTTACCCTGTCTATTATCCCTATGATGTAATCTATGTCCTCTTCTCCATACAGCTGGTTTGGATCAAATTCTGGATATCTCTCCAGAGCAATGCTGGTTACCTCCGGATTCATCTGGTGAAATAGCTCTTCAGTTATAAATGGCATTATAGGTGAGTACATTTTCAGTACATTTTCCATAATATAAAAGGCCGTGTACAGTGTTTCATTTCTTCTATCCTCCTTTGATGCCTCACTTTTTATTATTTCGAGATAATTATCGCAGTAAAGATTCCAGAAAAATTTATCCAGGGCTATCCTTGCCTTCATAACCTCACTGTTTTCCATGTACTCTGTTACCTCTTTCACTGTATGCTGCATTTTGGATATTATCCATTTATTCACTGGAAACTGTACATCAACCTTTGCAGGTTTTTTACCATCCGCCAGGAGCATTATGAGTTTTAAAGAATTTTCCAGTTTTATGACAGTTTTCCTGCCTCGCATAAGGTCCTGTTCCCTCAGTTTTATGTTTTCCCCCTGCATTGTTGTTGATGCCCAGTATCTCAGGGCATCTGCACCGTAGTTATCTATTATTACCTTAGGCTCAACTATGTTGCCCTTGCTCTTGCTCATTTTCTGCCCGAAAGGATCATAAACATTGCCACTTATTATTATTTTTTTCCATGGTATTTCTCCATAATGCAGGTATGACCTGAGTATTGTTGTAAATGCCCATGACGTTATTATATCATGGCCCTGAAATCTTGCATCCATGGGATACATGTCCATTTCACCTATATGTGACAGATACAGTGTTGGGCTGAGAGACGATGTCGCCCATGTATCCATGACATCCGTTTCAGGTGATAAATCAGAGGACCCGCATTTCGTGCATTTTCTGTTTTTATCGTCAATTCTGGGGTCCACCGGCAAATCCTTTCTGTCAGCAAAAATTATTTCACCACACTGATTGCAGTACCATACAGGGAACGGGACACCAAAATACCTCTGCCGGGATATGCACCAGTCCCATTTTAGCCCGGTTACCCAGTTGTTATATCTTGTTTTCATATGTTCCGGAATCCATTCTATTTTATTTCCGAATTCTATAAGTTCATCCTTTATATCAAGATCCTTTATATACCACTGTTTGCTGATGCCTATTTCTATTGGTGTACCACATCTTTCATGAGTATTTACTGAATGTTTTATTTTTTCTATTTTTATAATATACCCATTATCTTTCAGCATGTCAATAATGGTTTTCCTGGCGTCCTTAATTGAAAGATTATTTATTATGCTACCGTCATTTATTCTGTTATTTTTAAGGATTATGCGGGCTTTAAGGCCATATTTCTTCCACAGCGAAAGGTCATTCTGATCCCCGAATGTGCATAACATTTCAGCTCCAGTACCGAATTCTTTATCTATGGATTCATCTGCCAAGATCTCTACCTTATATCCGTACAGTGGAACCTCAACTTTCTTTCCTATCATACTGCTATACCTTTCATCCTGGGGATTTACGAATATGGCAATACATGCACCCAGCATTTCCGGTCTTGTTGTCGCTATTTCAATTCCATTAAAATTCAGGTAAACCAGGTCTGTGTTGATTATGGCATCCTTCATCTCTATCTGGGAAATTGCTGTACGGCATGTGGGGCATGTTATATATGGCGCCTCATCCCTGTATGCCCTCTTTTTTTCCGCCAGATCCATGAACAGTTCCTGTGATAATTTTATAGAAAAGTCCGACGACGTGTCTATATAATTTTTGAAATCAGCACTTAATCCCGTATCATACCAAGCTTGGTACAGATCCTTCTCTGCCTCTCTGCTTACCTCCCTGCATATTTCTATATATTCCTTCAGCGGTGTGTTATCTATTGTTACCTTCCTTTCCTTTTCCACAAACCTCTCAGTTGGGAGGCCATTATCATCAAATCCCCAGGGATAAAATACATTAAATCCCTTCATCCTCTTGTATCTTGCAATAAAATCCTGCTGTGGATATGAAAATGCATGACCTACATGCATTTTTCCGGATACTGTGGGAGGTGGGGTATCAATAGTATAATTTTTCTTTCCCTTTTTGAATTTAAAAATATCATTGCTGTACCAGTACTCCTTCCACTTTTTTTCCATGGCCCCTGTATCAATCATGTATTATCTTAATGTGTCATCCAATTATATATTTTTTTATGCTGATAGCACTTTTACAATGCAGATTATATAATGGCTATACACTGTATCTTCCTCCCCCATATTATTAGGCCTAAAACGTATTTATTAATGCCGTTTTATTAATTTATAATATTTTTATGCGGTGTTCCTGATAATGTCCTTTATCGTATCCAGGAACCTGTTCCTGCTGTTATCTAAATATGAAGTATTTTCATCAACAACCTGTTTAATAAAATTGAAATCATTATACGTTATTACATCTGCCGGAGTATAAGGTTTCAACCCTTTTCCAGATTTTATCATATCACCCACCATTCTGTACGATTCTTTCCAGTTTGCGGTGGAATTGAAATTTAATTTTGAATTGTAGGTTGCATATATAGAATTTCCAAGTATTTTTTCTGATGCCCCACTATTAAATTTTATTCCGGAAAACAGTTCTGGAAACCCGCCCAGTATTGACTTTAACTCTACCATAAATGGAATAATTTCATCCTTCAGGACCTGAAAATCCCTGTGATACCCGGTGGTTTTGTTTATAATGCCTGAATAAAGAAGATTCATTATGGATATTGATTTTGCCGCATAGCCCTGGAAGATTTCCATAAAATCTGGATTTACCTTATTAGGCATTAATGAACTCCCGGTAACATAACCCGGTGGCAATTCCAGAATTTTCATTTCATCGCCGCTGAAAATTATCATATCCTGGAATATTCTTGATATGTCTATAAGAAAGGAATTTATGGCAGACATTACCATTATATAATTATCAGGGTACAGCATAAAAGAAAATAGTGGATTTTTAATATTTTTATTCATACCAAGATATGATGCAACTTCTGTAAAATCAACATCTGACATTGAACCAAACCCTGAGCCATACCCAAGTGGCAGCTCCTTTAATTCACCTATAGCATTATTGATTTTATCAAAATTATATACAAATATATTTTTTATAAAATCCAGATAGGTCTGAAAGGTAACGGGCATTCCCTGCCTGTAATGTGTATATCCCGGCATGATGCCATTTTGCTTGTTTTTATTTATTTCCTGGAGTGTACTGTAAATAATTTTTTCATAATCAATCAAGGTATCAGCAAGGAAAAAATTTACATCAGTGTGTACCTGTTCATTTCTTGATAGGAACATCCTCATATTTTTTGCCTTTCCATCTGTTTCTTCCATTGCCATATGTTCTATATTCCCGTGTACATCTTCCAGTTCTGGGTCGAGATTGAATTCCCTTCCATACAGGCTATACAGTTCTTTTAAAGTCTTCAAGGTATCCTCTTTCTTACCTATGCCATTTCTGTATATATTAAGATTATATGCCATAAGTGAAAGTATCTCATAGGGTATCAGATACCTGTCAACCGCTATATCTTTTTTAAGCATTATCCTGTATGCTTCATTACCCGCCTCAGGGGATGCGCTTCCAGACCATATTTTCATTTCAATTACCTGTAATACAGTTTACTGTATAACATCAATTTTTTGCTTCCTTGCATTATTTGTATACACAGTGTTGTTCTTGTATATATCTATAAATCCCCTGGCAGAATCCTGGTTGAAATTGCTGTTATCATAACTGATTTTTTCATAGTTATATATGGAATTATCGCTTTCTATGGACTTCAGTATCATATTGCCCTTATACAGCTTAAATTTAATTTTCCCGTTGACGTATTTATTTAAACTGTATTCAAAATTGTTTATATGCTCCATAACAGGATCATGCCATAATCCATTGTAGGTAAAATTGGACCACTGTGAATCCATATACTCCTTGAGGTCTATCTCATACTTATTCAATGTAAGTGATTCAATCATTTTATGTGCATGCAGGATTGCCATAGCACCGGGCACCTCATATACTTCATGGCTCTTAATTCCTGTTACCCTGTCCTCCATATGATTTATCAGGCCTATGCCGTTCCTTCCGGCAATGATGTTCATTTTTTCCACTATCTCCTCTAAACTGTATTCAATACCGTTGATAGCATGTGGAATCCCGTTTTGAAATTCAATATCTACCGTTTCACCGTTTCCAGTTTCCTCCGGGGGCGATACCCATTCATAAACATCATCTTCAAGGGGATTTGCTATGTTTTCTATGGTTGATCCTTCTGCAGACCTCCCCCAAATATTTTCATCAACTGAATATTTTCCATCCTTTGGTATTTTTATTCCGTTCTTCCTGGCATAACTTATTTCATCAGGCCTGTTCATATTCCAGTCCCTTACAGGTGCGATAACGTTGATATTCTCATCTATTGCCTTCACAGTCACCTCAAACCTTACCTGGTCATTACCCTTTCCAGTGGACCCGTGGGCAATTGTATCACATCCGTATTCCCTGGCATAATACACTGCTTTTTCGGCCATGAGCGGCCTGGCGATTGCCGTGGAAAGCGGATACCCCTCATACATGCCATCGGCAAAAATTTCTTTTTTAATATAATTATCAGCAAATTCATTCTTTACATCCATGACTATTGCATCTGAAACTCCGAGGGAAATAGCCTTTTCCTTGATTTCCTCAAGGTTGCTGTTTCCTATATTGAGTGTTAATGTCACAACTTCTTTGTTCATTTCTTTCTGAATCCATTTAACCATAACAGAGGTATCAAGGCCTCCTGAATACAGTAATAATACCTTATCCATGAACGAATTATCTTTTTTATATATATGATATTTTTTGTGAATATTTACTATATTAGTGGAATTAATCACATAAAATATGTATTAATATAAAATTTTATATTAGAATTACATATATCATATTATGGAAAGAATAGCCAGGGGAAATGTTGAGACTATGGTCAGGGATTATATCAAAAAAAATCCAGAGCTCATAATCTCAATGAGGATGGGAATATTGAATGTCAGTAAGCTATCACGAAGAATAGCAATGGAAGAGAAAGGATATAACATAATTTCCATAAGATCTGCACTGAATAAAATTTTCATGGAAAATTCTGCCGCAGATACAACACATATTGATAAGCTCCTGTCAGAGAGCAAAATTACGCTTCAGGATAAAATAATGGTAATAACCGTGGATAAAAGAATAGACGCTCTAAATTTTCTATCAGCCACATATTTGACAGATTCCATTGTTTACATTGTAGATGAAACGAAAAATAAAAAATTTGATTTGCCAAAAAGTGCTGTTGTGGAGAGAAATGTTAGCTCCTTGCATATCTTTTCTTCCATGGAAATAGTCAAGACACCCGGTTTTGTAATGAAAATAAATGAAAGGCTTTTTTCTTATGAAATCAATGTGCTGCAACTTATTTCCTGTTCAAATGAAACAATAATAATTATAAACAGAAAAGATGCAATCAGGGCATATGAAGCCCTCATGAATCAATAAAAATTAATTTGTTTATTCGTTGTTAACTTTTATTACACTCCACGGGCAGGCTGTAACACATGCCATGCAGAATATGCACTCAGTTTCCCTTACAGGATTTGATTTATCCGTTCTGTATTTTTCCCATTCAGGAGTTCCCTTCTCTACCTTCTTATCATTTCCAGTTCCAGAGTTTCCAGGGTTAAGTTTCCACTCGAACAGGTCAACAGGGCAGACATCCATGCATGCTCCATCGGCAATGCACCCGTCCCAATCAATAGCAACAGTTGTTCCATGTATACCTAATTTTGTAGGATAGGGTTTTCCATTATCATCCATTCTCTGCATCCCACCGGCCCTTACCTTAAGTCCATCCTCTTCACCGGTTACCGGGTAATTCTTCTCGTCGCTAAGGAAATTCTCATCTATATGCTTTGGATCAAAATCCACGTCTTCTCTCTGTACCATTAATGTCACCTTTAAAGAGTAATGCTTTATCTCTTTAAAAGATTTTTCATTTTCTATTAAGTCATAATGTGTTTAAACTTTCATAATTTGTTCGACAATTATATATGATTACATTTTTGAGAATACACATGCTATGTCTATTATAGATACAAATAGAATAAGGGGAATTGGTGAAAATAAATTAACTTATAACAGGAAACTGGGAATAGGAATAAGGAAGAAGCAATATTCAAGGTATAAATTGAGGTAGAAGATAGAAAGGACATTCTCAGTTTTTAAGGAAATATTTGGACTGGAACATATATGGTATGTGGGAAACAGGAATTAAGGCATAGCCATAGGAGAAATAATAGTTACATACAACTGCATTGCAATGGCAAATAAAATTACAGGAGTTTTAGGAAGGAAAATAATGCACATCGTGATCTAACGTAAGTTTGGATACTCTATATTAAGTCAATTAAAAATCTCAGAGCACATCATATCAAATTTAATATAAAAATATATAAACTTTTAATTAATAATGTAATTGTTATACATGGAAAGGAAGATTATTGACAGAAAGTCGCAGGGAGAATTCGTTTCCACTTTTTTGAGGCAGATAAAATTCAGAAGGTCTGAATTCAAAACAATCAATCCACTTGGTGGATTCACTTCTCTAATTGATCTGGGGAACTTCGCAGTTTCTTTTAATAATGATGGTGTAGGAACAAAAACAATAATAGCTGAAGAGGCAAATAAATACAATACAATAGGGATAGACTGTGTTGCCATGAATGTAAACGATGCCATTACAGTTGGTGCTGAACCCATTGCCATGCTTGATTATCTATCCTTAAAGGATATGGATAATGAGGTTGCCCGCCAGCTTGGCATAGGCTTTAATGTAGGGGCCCAGATAGCAAATGTCAATATAGTTGGAGGGGAAACTGCCATAGTTCCAGATCTGGTTAAAAATATAGATATTTCGGCAACTTCCTTGGGTATCATACAGAAAGATCAGATAATTACCGGAGAAAAAATCTCCGAGGGGGACCTTATTTTTGCCCTGAAAAGCAGTGGACTGCATTCCAATGGTTTCACCACTGTCAGGCAGATAATAAAGGATAATAATATAAATTACGAGGACACTTTTCCAGGGGAAAATAAAACGGTAGCTGATGTGCTCCTGGAGCCGACAAGGATATATGTAAGGGAAATTCTTGATGCAATGAGCATTGTTCCACTTAAGGGGCTTGCAAACATCACCGGCGGTGGCATTAAAAATATCGCCAGAATGAAAGATATGAAATATGTTATAGACAGTCCATTTGAACCTGAGAATGTTTTCTCACGCCTGATGGACATGGGCAATCTTTCATTCAGCGAGATGTTTGAAATTTTTAACATGGGGATGGGATTTATTGTTGTTATAGACCCAGAAAATAAAACAGATTTCCTCAATATAATTAGAAACAGGGTGCCTGTAAAGGAGGTTGGCCATGTTGAAAACGGTAGCGGGATCATTATACCGGAATACTCAGTAGAAATGCACGGGTATTACTAATTTTTTTAGTTCTTTGTTATACAATTACCTTAAATTTTTAATTATCTTATACTATATTATGAAAGTAGCATGTGTAGTAGATGAAGATAATATGTTGAGCCCTCTGGAATATGGCAATTCAATATTCCTGATAGATGACGAGACAAATAAGATAGAGGAATATGAAAACCCGGGATTCGGGAGGACACATGGCGGAAGAGAGGTTGCAATGGCAGGTATTCTTTCATTGAAGCCCGACATGTTTGTTGTGACTGAAAACTCTCTTTGCCCCGGTTCTTATAATATGTCCCTGGGAAGGGTAAAATATGTTGTAACCGAAGAAAAACCAGTTTCTGATGTAATAAAAAATATAAAAGAACTTGAAAGCAAGGCAGTAGAAGAGCTGGAACCCATGCTTTACAGGGAACATTAATTTTTTATTTTTTATCAAATTTTTCTATGGCGTCAATCAGGCTGTTCATTTCCATGAGCGCCTGTGAGCCATACATGAGAACGGTTACATAACCGGTTTCCATTAATTCTTTTTTTGTTGCCCCGGCATCCAGGGCACTTTTTACGTGATATGAAATGCACCATTCACATCTTGCCGCCATACTCAACGCAAGTGCTATTAATTCCTTATTCTTTAAAGACAGAGAACCCGGCATCATTGTATTCTGCATCAGACTCATGAAAGATTTCATAAACTCTTTATTGTCTTTAGTTGCTTCCTGCATTACCCTGCTGATTTCTTCCATTTTCTTTTCAGGGTCCATTCAATTCACCTGCTCGAACTTAAGATACCATGTTTTGTTTCCTGATTTCTCCCTGGCTATTGCCTCTTCCAGTGTTCCAGGTGCCGCAACAATGCCATCCTCCCCCGGTTTCCAGTTGACGGGTGTTGCGAGCTTCCTGTTCCAGTTCATCTGTAACGCCCTGACAGTACGTATTATTTCTTCTATGTTTCTTCCAGTTTCTGCCGGATAATAAATCATGAGCCTCACGATCTGGTTCGGGTCTATAATGAATACGCCACGCACTGTTGACCCGGTTTTTTCATCCATCATGTTATATGCCCTTGCCACGTCCTTGTTTATATCCGCTATTACCGGGAATGGAATTTCTATGCCGAATTTATCTTTAATATCCTTCATCCATTCTATATGGCTGTAAATACTATCAACACTTAACCCGACAAGCTCAACATTCAGTTTTTTGAATTCCTCATATTTCCCGGCGAATTCCATAAACTCTGTTGTACACACCGGTGTAAAATCTGCCGGATGTGAAAACAGAATTACCCATTTTCCCTTATAATCCTCGAGCGACACAGGACCTTTCGTTGTGTTCACAAAAAATTCTGGTGCTTTCTGTCCTAAATACACTGACATATTATTCCCTCTCACCAAACATATAAAAATTCTATAATATTGTTGTTTAAGATGCAAATTTTGCACCTATTCGTTTATTTTTACGCAGTAAAACCTCTGTCTGGTATCTGAAAGGCATATGTTGATTTCTATCAGGCCCATAGCGCTTAATTTTTTTACAGAATATAGAACCGATCTCTTTGATAGCCCTGTACTTTCAATCAGCTGGCACAGCCTTGCAACCTTGAACTGTTTCAATGTAATTAATACCAGTCTAGTAGAGGGGGTAAGTGTTTTGAGTTGCTGTTCCATAAAGTTATAGCAATAACAGTGTTATTATTTTTTTGTTAGGTGCAAGTTTACTTATAATTTAATTTACGTAAGATAATGTAATCTTATGCTGGAAGAAGATTACAGAACCGTTAGCTGTGGTGGAGACCCATTTAATTTTCTCCTGTCCACAATGAAGTCTATTGGGATAACCATAGAAGAGAACAATATTGTTAAACTTATGGTAATGGATGATAAATTCAGATACTCTGACGAAATTTTTAAGAAAATGGCCAGATATTCAAAAATGGAAGTAGAAAGTATTGTAAGAGAGAATGGGGAGATATATTTATTTTTACGCAAAATTCAGTAACCCTGACTCAATGCCAATCTTTAGCTTCAAATTAAAATTATGCAGGAAGTTTCCATATATGCAACTTTTTGAATGTATTTATCAAATCCAATTTTTTATGAAAATTAAAATATAACTATTAAAATATTGAGTTATTATACTAACTAATAATATATTATATTTAGAATTTCTTGATTAGACAACATTTTTAATGGTTTCAGGGCAATTTTGATATTTTTATAATTTTACCGTTAAAAAACCGGTTATTTTATTCGTATAATGCCATATTTTTCTAATGCCAGGCTATTATCAAAACGTTTATATCACAGTTTGTAATATCAATTATACCAATAAATGAATGCACTTATTAATTCATAATTAATAAGGAAGGGCGAGGTTAGAAATAACCCATGATACCGGATAATAAATGAGATATAGATTGTGTATCATACAAACTGCTTGGGGAATGGTTTTGGTTTGAGAACCGATGAAGGACGTGCCAAGCTGCGATATGCTTTGGGGAGGTGCATGGAGCCGTTGATCCAAAGATCTCCGAATGGGACTTCCTGTTCATACACTCCGAAAGGAGAGGGAACCCCGGGAATTGAAACATCTTAGTACCGGGAGGAAGAGAAATCAATAGAGATACCGTGATTAAAGGCGATCGAAAGCGGTAGAGGGCAAACCGAATCTTTTCTG
>JAJZXS010000040.1 GCA_021806295.1 Thermoplasmata archaeon | reverse complement strand
AGAAATTGTTATGGATGGCAGGCAAATCTCAGAAGACTGGGTTAATACCCATGTGAAGGTGAAGGTGGTGGATGGTTATTTCTACTCTGTTTGAACAATATACCTTGAATTATACCTGTATAGAAATCTTCCGAATAAAAGTGATAGAAAGAAATTAACAACAGCGTAGGATATAAAATAGTAAATCAGATCGTATATGCCTGTTATCCCAAGGCTATAGGCCGTTGTTATTACAAAGAATACCAGCCAGTACGCTATTACCATGAACCTAATTTTACCGTGCAGTGTTGTTCTCGGTATAATTTCGAAATATTTGGCAAGAAGCAGTGAGAATATAACTCCGAATAGAAGGCCAAGTATGAATATATCACGTACCTGGTATATGGTAAGCAGTGTAAACAATAAAGAAAGTTTTGAGGATGAAGTAGAAACGCCATAGGCAATTGCAAATTCGCCTGTAAAGATATAAATTACTACTACATTTATTATTGAGGCAATAATGAAATACAGAAATCCGGCCTTGAGGCCGGCGAACACACCGTCCTTTATGGATGACATAAACACTGATCCTTGTATTGAATTAATACCTTTATATTAAAAAATACCATGGTCATATTTAATCCTTAAAATTCTTAAGCTGGTTGATGGTATTTTTTATGTCATCTATCTTTTTCTCGCGTTCATTTATTATTTCCTCAAGAATTTCATTGAAGTCCCTGGATAATTTATAACCGTGAATTGGCCTGCCCTTGCCTTCTTTCTTCATATTTCTTTTTACTATCCAGTTTTTTCTCCGCAACCATTGCATTGCAATAGATACCTCTGGCTGTCTAAGTCCGGTTTCACGTTCAATTTCTACGGATGTTATTTCACCCTTGTCTTTTATATATACCAGGGTGTATGCCACACTTCTGGGTATGTCGGACATCATTAAATATCTGGCTAATTTATTAACTTCTTCTGAAAGTGCCATTTCAATCGTATAATAATATTATAATGTTATATATATTTAACTATACAAAAAAAAATTAATATAATAAAAATAAAGGTTTTTCTTATACCGCCATATAACTCATGATTTCGCAAGGGCTTCAAGTTTGCTTATTATGGTATAAATAGCTGCCCTTCCATGGGAAGGCACATTAGGGTCATTTGATATATCATCAAGCTCTGATATGACAGTGGCACACCTAAGGTCCAGGCTTTCCTTTGTATCCTTCATTTTCTCCTTTGCGTCCGAAGACATCTTTCTCACATTTCTGGGTATGGAAGAATCATCCTCCAGATCATCCATCAATGCCATAACTTCATTATACAAATCTTCATCCATGGTCTCACCTCATATAAATATCCTTGATGATGGACAGTACCATCATTGTTTTGGATCTTCTTATCCCCTGTATGGCATTAAGGTTATTAACTATAAACTTCTCAAGGGCAATATAGTCAGGGAATCTCACCTTAATAATCAGGTCATATTCACCTGTTACAACAAAAATTTCCTCCACATTCTTGTTTTCTCCTATGATCCTGCCTATGTTGTCAACATTGTTTACATCAGCCTCTATGCCTATTAACGCCGTTATAATCTTATTATCATAATATTCCCTGAAATTTGTTATCTCTGCCTCCATTAATCCACCCTCTATGCATTCATTATTATTTCCATCCACATAATATTTTCTAAAATACATTTAATCCAGATTTTATGGTGGTTCTGGAATAGAAATAACGCACCATGGAATCTCACAGTGAAAAACATATACAACTTAACAATACAATGGTATGAAGAATATTAGTATGGGCAGATTGGTGCTTATAACCGGCCCCATGTTTTCTGGAAAGACATCAAGATTAATCGAGCTTCTTGAGCGGGAAATCCTGGCTGGAAGGAATACACTGCTTTTTAAACCAGAAATAGATAAAAGATATGATACCACATTTGTCACAACCCACAAGGGCATGAGATTACCTGCTATTGTTCTTAATACAGATAATGATGGGGTCAAAAAAATGTATGAACTATCAAAAAATGTGGATGTAATAGGAATAGATGAGGCACAGTTCTGGGATCATGATTCCATACTTCCTGAAGTTGCCGACAGGATAGCCAGTGAGGATAAAATTGTCTATGTTGCAGCCCTGAATAAAAACCATACCGGATCTCCGTTTAAAACATCAATGGAAATAATCGCACGTGCAGATCAGGTTTATTCCTTAACAGCTGTATGTGCAAAATGTGGTGAGGATGCTACATTCACCCAGAGGGTCATGAATGGAAAGGAAGTATTCGGAGAACAGATAAAAATCGGCGGCACTGAAAGCTATGAACCACGATGCAGAAAATGCTTTGTATATCCTGAAGAAACTGAAATTAATAGAGATATGGAACAGGCTTAACGCGAGATCTCTATGCCGCGGTCCATTCTGCCAGCCGGTATTATTAATGACCTGCTCCCGCCTTTAGAAATGAAGCTTATAATAGCTTTTATCATGCTTCCTAAACCCGTATCCTTATAATATCCTGACATATACTTTTCCTGCAAGCCCATGTAATCCATTTTTATTACGCCACTGTTATTGTTATGCCATGTGTTTAAGGGATCTAAAGGAGCATTTGTTATAACCATCAGGGTATCAGCCTCTATAAGCGTTGCCAGCAGTGATGAATACATATTTGATTCTACAGTTCCCTTAACCGAACTGTAATACTGCAAATTTTTCACTACAGGCGCGCCTGGTGCAGATATGAGTGGAAGATAACCATCGGCCATGAGATTCATTATGGCTGACTTCTCCAGTATATCAACTGGTTCAAGATGACTGGCATTGGAAGATGGCAATGGTCTTCCTGCATCTTTCCCATTTGATACGCTTGAATATTCATTACCATCTGTTCCTCCAGGCTGACTTACTTCAACTCTTGTAAAAATACTTATTATATCCCTGGAATAACCGTTTATGTACTTTACCCTGTCGTAGTTGTTCACAGTGTCCAGTATAATCTTCATGACTGTGTATGTATTTTCCATATTCATTAATACAAGCGCCACCTCATTTTCCGATATTATTTTTCCCGTGCTAGTGAAAATACTCTCCAGCCTTCCGGTAACCTGGTGATCGCTGTTTATGCCTGGATTCATGCCATCTACTGCTATTACAAACCTTCCCATGGGAAATCATCGATAACTGTGCATATATGATAAGATTATTAAATTATCTGCAATAAGCTGGTATGGGAAAAAAGGTTAGCGAATCTGAAGTACATTCCGAAATTATTGTTCTTCCCGGAGATACCAACATGTTCGGGGACCTTTACGGAGGAAGGCTTGTTGAATGGATGGATAATATAGGCAGCATAACAGCTTTCAAGCATAGCAGAATGAAGGTGGTAACTGGGAGCATAGATAATCTATTCTTTCTTTCTCCCATTAAACTGGGATACATAGTACATCTGCATTCCTTTGTTACTTTTACTACTAAATCAACCATGGAAATAGAAATAGATGTATCCTCTGAAAATGTGACCACAGGAACTACCAATGTTACAACAAGGGCATTCTTTACATATGTTGCGCTGAATGAGAACGGCCATGCTGCCGAGGTACCACAGTTAACTCTGGAGAATGACGCTGAAAAAGTGAAATTCAACGAGGGTAAATTAAGGTCCGAACATAGATTACAGCTATTGAAAGATATAAAAAATAGCCTGCATTAAGCTGATAACAATGAATGGCAGCATATATGAAAGGGAATTAATGAACATTCTGAATGGCACAAAGAATACTGTGGAAAGAATTGGCAAGAATCTTGATCCTGTATCAAGGGATACTGTATATACAATAATGGACAGGCCATTTTATGTGGCAAGGGCAGCAGGTTCATTCGGTGCAGACCTGGTTGCACTCAGGGATGATTATTCACTGGTTATAGAAGTAAAATCCTCATCCAGGACACAGCTCGCATTCAGTGAATCCTCAGGGACAAAACAGGAACAGGCGGTGAAACTTCATAACAGGTGCATTTCCTCTGGACTTTTTATAACATACGCATACCGGCTCAAGAACTATAAGGGTGATTTCTGGAGGTTCTTTTCAATAGAAAGTGATTACGAATACAGGGGAAAAATGAGGGGGCTGTATGAACTCCTTCCGAAACAGAAAATAACAAAAACAGGGAATTTTATTTTGAAATGGGAGGAAGGGCTCCCGCTGACAACGCTTATATCCTATCTTAATTCATAGGCCTGCCTTTATGGAACTGTCCAGTATATCAATGGCCTCATCTACCTGTTTCTCATTTATTATCAGGGGTGGTATGAACCTTATGGCACTTTCTCCGGCGCCCAGAAGTATCAATCCCCTTTTATACGCATTTTCAATTGTTTTATCTCTAAGTGCTGCAAAATGTGCCTTCGTCCTTCTATTTTTGACAAAGTCTATCGCCTGCATGAGCCCCAGCCCCCTAACATCGCCTATGGCATCATATTTTTCACTGAGCTCTCCCAGTCTTTTATTCAGATAGTTTCCCACGTTTTTAGAATTTGTAAGCATATCCCTGTTTTTGATCTCTTCAATGGTTGCCCTGCTGGCAACTGCAGCAAGAAGATTCCCGCCGAATGTGTTTGAATGCAGTCCAGATTTTTCGAAATCATACTTGCTTTTGACAACAGATGCACCCATGGGTATACCCGATGCTATGGATTTTGCAACTGACATAATATCCGGGTCAACATCAAAGTATTCAGAGGCAAAGAAAGTTCCGGTTCTTCCGAACCCTGTCTGTACCTCATCCATTATGTAGAGTATTTCATTATCATGTGCCAGTTCCATGAGTTTTTTATGGAAATCCTTCGGTGGCACTATATATCCGCCTTCCCCCTGTATCGGCTCAACGAGTATCCCGGCAACACTGTTGGAGGGAAGGAACCTGCCGAAAACATAATCCTCCAGATAATCCAGCACCGCGTTGGTAAGATCTTCTGGATTCTCATATCCATCTATATTGAAAGGATTTCTGTACGGGTCAGGAAATGGTATATGTGTGACGCCGTTCATTTCAGGGAAGAAACCCTCATGATGCACAGGCTGTGAGGCCGTGAAAGCAAGAGCACCCATGGTTCTTCCATGGAATCCTCCGATAAAGCCTATAAACTGGGGCCTTTTTGTATAACTCCTGGCGAGTTTCAGGGATGCTTCATTGCTTTCGGCTCCACTATTTGCATAGAATACCTTTTTATCATGGCTTCCCGGTGCCACACCGATGAGTGCCTTGGCAGCCTCTACCTGCTCCTCATAAAAGAAGTCTGTTCCGGCAAAATGCCAGAGCTTATGCAACTGGTTCTCAACCCTAGAAATTACATATTCATTACCGTATCCTATATTTGTTGTGCTGATACCGCTGGAAAAATCTAGAAATACATTTTTATCAACATCTTCTATATAACAACCATATCCTCTTGAAGCAACAACCGGCAGGGACTTGGTAGAGGTTGCAAGGTATTTTTCATCCTCTGCAATAACCTGTTTTGCCCTTGGTCCTGGCAGGTCTGTAACTATTTTCACACCTTTTAATACTCCACTACCGTTCATATAAATATAATGGTAGGATAATTAAATACTTTCTTATTAAGACATTTAAATAATATTATTAAATTATCTAAATAAATTTAGGCCCTCCATTTTTGTTATTAATTATCATAGATATGCAATCATACATTGTAATACGTTATATATAATTAATATACTTTAAAGTAATATACTTTAGAGTATATATGCTTTTTATAGACAGGAAAAATGAGCTGAATATGCTTTCCTCAGCATATAGCAGATCTAGGGCAGAACTGGTTTTGATAACCGGTAGAAGAAGGATAGGAAAAACAGAATTAATCAAAAAATGTATAAATGAACATAAAGGTGTTTTGCTTACCTGCAGGGAGGAATCAGAAAAATTAATGCTTGAAAGGTTTTCTGTTATTCTGGGAAATTATTTTCATGATGATTTTATAATTAAAAATTCCATAAAAAGCTGGGATTCCTTCTTCGAATATCTATATAAAAATACTTTACATGAAAAATCAATAATAGCAATAGATGAATTTCCATATGCTCTTAATAATAAGTCATTACAATCCATTCTGCAGGATTACTGGGACAATAAATTGAATAACACAAGAATATTTCTTATACTTTCTGGATCCAATATATCCATGATGGAAAATTTATCTGATTATAAATCTCCATTATATGGAAGAAGAACCGGGCAGATAACATTAAAAGAATTTCCATTTGTTGAGGTGTTACGTTACTTCGGCGATCCGGAACTTGCTGTTAAGTACTATAGTGTTTACGGCGGAACACCTGCATATATAATGGAAGTAAATAAAACCAAAAGCTTTACTGACAATATTATGAACACCTTTCTGAAAATTGACTCTTTTATCAATCAGGATGTATTGTTTTTATTAAAGGAAGAGTTAAAGGAACCCAGATATTATTTTTCAATACTGGAGGCAATTTCATCAGGAAAGACTGCATTAGGTGAAATAATTAGCTATACTGGGCTACAGAGGAACCTAACAAGTAAATATATCAGCGTATTAATTGATCTGGATTATATCAGGAGAGAGATTCCTATAACATCTACTAAAAGCAGGAAAGGTATATACTTATTGAAAGATAACATGTTCAATTTCTATTTCAGGTATATATATCCTAATTATAATTTGATTGAAATGGGAAATGAAAACATGTTAATTAATATAATCAATGAAAATATAAATACTTATATTGGGCATATCTTTGAATATATTTCAATTCAATTCCTATTAGAGCTGAATAAAAAAAATCAAGAATTTGACAGAATAGGGAAATGGTGGTACAAAGACATTGGGATAGACATCATAACAATAAACAATAAAACTAATCAAATAACCTTTTATGAGTGTAAATGGAAAGAACTGAATGAGCAAGATTTAAACAATACATTATTGAAATTGAGGGAGAAGGCTAAAAGCTTCGAATGGCATGAAAATAGAACAGAAAGATATGGAATAATTGCAAAGAAAATAAAAGGAAAAGAGAGAATAAAAGGTAATTATTTATTATATGACCTATCAGATTTTAAATATATAAAGTAGTCCGGCTAATAATTTCAATAGGCATACCGAACTTCCTGAAAGGACTTTTATATAATTATATTATAACATTATATGGCTACAGACACCAATACCAAATATCAGCTAAAATTTTTACGTGATGAATTAACCGATATGGTATTTTATACTTACCTCTACAGAAAAACCAGGGACCCTGAGTTGAAGGAAGACTTCCGGAAACTGGCAACTACAGAGAATGAACATGCAAATTTTTGGGGCCAGGAATTAAAGTCAACAAATGTGGATATCAATAAAGTATCCTACAGGAAGATAAAGTATGTTTTCATGAAAATAATAAGAAATCTGATAGGTGGCAGCCTGATTATTAATCTTCTGGAACATGGAGAATACCAGTCCATTAAAAAATATAAGGAATATTTAGATAATTATACAGAGGATGATAAATACAGGAACAAAGTCAACGAGCTTATAGTCTCAGAAATGCAACATGAGGAAATATTCGCAAATAAAATTTCGAGCAGTGTAAAGAATATTCAAAAGAGCAGGGATTTCCTGTATGGTATGAGCGACGGGTTAGTAGAGGTTCTTGCCACACTTGCCGGTCTTTCTGCCATAATCACCAGCCATATAGATATTGCACTGAGCGGCGTTGTTGTGGGAATCAGTGGGACATTCAGCATGACCCTGGGCGCTTACCTGGCCCAGAAATCAGAATCTGAATATAAAATTGCCATGCTCAACAGGAAGCATATATTCTCTAAAAGCAAGGGTGTCCAGAAAATGATAGATCGTTATTCATCAGAGGCGACAAACTCAGCACTGAATACAGCGCTTTCATATATTACCGGGGCTATTATACCCATACTGCCGTTTATATTCTTCTCTAAATTCATAGCAGTTATTCTTGCAGTAATCCTTGTTTTTGTTGCACAGGGCATTTCAAATTCTATCGTGGCTCTCTCGCTGAACACTCCAATACTGAAATCTGGCCTTAGGGCAGCGGTGCTGGCACTGGGAGCCGCTGCTGTTACATTTACTGCCGGGGAAATATTCCATTTAATATTCCATATATCTTTATTATAATTTTATAATAAGCCAGCAAATAATCTAATAGCAACAAAAATATTTATAATATCGCTCACTATTTATAGTGTTGAACACCATAGAAATAAATAATATTTACAAGCGTTATGGTACCACCAATGCACTGAATGGCATAAACTTATCAATTCAGAGTGGTCAGATATATGGTGTGCTCGGACCTAATGGGTCAGGAAAAACAACGCTTCTAAAGATAATAGCAGGAATACTGCCTGCCTCATCCGGGGATGTATCTGTCAATGGCATCTCAGTCAGGGAAAATCCAGATGCCATAAAATCGATAACAGGCTATATACCAGAAACACCTGCACTTTATGAGTCATTGACACCTGTTGAATACTTTAATTTTCTGGCATCTGTATTTAAAATAGATGAGCACGCACTCAGGGACCGGATTAACGCATTCGCAAATGCACTGGAAATAGGAAAATATCTAGATGAATTCATAGGGTCTCTCTCTTTCGGAACAAAACAGAAAGTTGCTATCATAGGATCCCTTATACATGATCCTCAGGTAATAGTAATGGATGAGGGCATGAACGGGCTTGATCCAAAATCATCCAAAATAATAAAGGAGCTGCTTAAAGATATAACCGCCAGGGGGAAAACCGTAATTTTCTCAACGCATATAATGGAAATAGCAGAAACTGTGTGTGATACAATTTCCATACTCTATAACGGGAACATTGCAGGGACAGGAAATCTGGCCCAGCTCAAGGAAGAGGCAGGTTCCAGCAATAACGACCTTGAGGGAATATTCCTGAAATTAACAGGGGATGAAGACCTTGATAACCTTCTCGATTCATTGAGGGATTCCATAAAATGAATAATAAAACATTATTTTTGAGTAAATTGATAATGGTAGAGCAACGTTACCTTGCCTTAAAGGATACGCCGAAATTTCAGCAGAGCGTGAATTCAACCAATAAACAGTCATATTTCATGCGTAACATTCTCTTGTCGTATTTATCCAACGCAGTGCTTTTCACCATGATATTCCTGCTGCTGGATTCAGTTTATTTTGCTGAACGTGATATAACGGCACTTGCATCATTTGGCCTTATAATATTCCTTTACCTCTTCATAATAGGAATATATAACTCAATAGTTTTCCTTAACTCAGTATATAACAATAATATAATGGCCCCCCTCAAATCAATACCGATAAAGGTCAATGTGAATGTGCCATTTGCCTCTTGGTTCATTTACAGTTCATCTTCATATATTTTTGTTGTACTTCCATCCGCAGTGTTTTTCTATATTTTAACCGGGGATTATGAAACCATATTCCTCGCGTTGCTGTATGCTTTTCTGGTTATGATGCTCAGCTTTATCATATCCTCAGTCCTTTTTGTTTATTCCGGAAAGAAAGCCAAAAAACACACTTCAATCAGAAACGTCATCCGTATCCTTATGTTATTTGTGTTTCTTGGCCTTTTTTATCTCCTGCTGGAAAATCCAGCATATTTCGGATATGTAACCGCAGCAATATCCTCTCTGCCATATTATGTCCGCATTTTTGCATTTCCCATAAATACAGAGTATATCGTATTCTATAATTACCAGCTGGATTTGCTTTACAGGGTATTGGAACTATTCCTCTCTATACTGTTTCTGGCTATCATCCTTCTAATCTACTCAAAAATAAGATATAAAATTTATGAAATTCTCATGACTTCTGAAGAGAATCAGTCCAGCGAGAAAATATTTTCCAGCGTGAAAACCAGTGGAATGCTCAGGGCCTTTCTGGCTAAGGATATAAAGAGTACTTTCAGGAAAACGCAGAATCTTTCATATATATTCCTTCCGGTGCTTTTCGTAATACCATTCTTCTTTGCAGTTGACACCACATCTGCCCTTGATTCCGGGTTCTTTTCCCTGCTCTACCTTGTGGAATTTGTATCATCATTTTATGCAATTTTCCTGCTGGTTGTTGAGGGCAAGGGCATAGAGGTGTTGAATTCACTTCCAGTATCGAAGAGGGAAATAACCCTCTATAAAAGTATTTTCGGGCTTATTATATTCGCCGTAATAGCCGCTGCATTTGTTCTGGTTACTGCAATAATTTCCCGGCAGGTTTCTATATATGATTTTTTTGAGTTTTTTGATGGGATTACCCTTTTTTATGCTATAATAAGCATAAATATTAGCAGGCTTCTGAGTAAACTTCCACCAGGAACATCAAATCTCAATTATTATTCATTCGGCACATATCCCATGCTTTTCATATTTATACTGTCACTGGCGATCCTTGGCATATCCATGGTTTTTGCAGTAGGGTTATCATTTATTGTTTTTCGCTCTTTATTTTACTATGTTTACATGGATCTTCCTGTCAATATAATTATCCTGGTATTTATTATGGCAAAACCGAAAATTTTTAAAAATAACGAAAATGTTATAAATAGTTTATAAATAAACCTGCATCGTGATAATATGGTGAATGTTAAAGAAGTTCCTGCAGATTTATTGCTAAATAAGCTTGCATCAGAATTCAAGGAGAAAGGCGTGAAGATGCCAGAATGGGTAAACTACCTGAAGGATGGCATCGGGAAGGAAAGATCATGGGTACAGGATGACTGGTATTATACGAGAATGGCATCCATAATGAGAAAAGTCGCACTGAACAGCAGCATAGGCATATCTAGGTTGAGCCAGGAGTATGGCGGACGCCAGGACAGGGGCACAAAACGCTACCATCCTGTGGAGGGAAGCAGGTACATAGTAAGGAACATACTACAGGCACTTGAGAAGCTCGGGTATTTAAAAAACGACACAAAAACTGGCAGGTCCCTTACACCCGCAGGTCAGTCCCTGGTGGATAAGGCTGCAAAGGAGGTAATGAAAAACCTCGCTGAAAAGGACAAGGTTTTTGAAAAATACCTTTAATAACAAATCTTATGAATATTGGATTAATATCTAACTCTGGTGTTGTAAATGGATGAGGATGACGAGTTAAATAATATCCGGAAAAGAAAACTCGAGGAAATGCAGAGAAACGCCCAGCAGCAGAATGAAATGGACGATGAAAGCAAAAGGCAGATGGAACAGGAAGAGGCAAGAAGACAGCAGATCCTGAGACAGATACTAACCACTGAAGCACGTGAAAGATTGAGCACACTTAAGCTTGTGAGACCAGACCTGGTAAGCAACGTTGAGAATCAGCTCATACAGCTGGCGGGCATGGGCAGAATCAACAGGGTTATAGGAGACGAAGAATTAAAGGGTATACTATCACGTCTAATAGGAACTAAAAGGGAAACAAAAATAGAGAGGAGATGAATATGAGTAAAAACAAACCACTTGGCAAAAAATTAAGGTTAATGAAACACGTTAACTCAAATAGAAGGGTACCCGGATGGGTTATGCTTAGAACCGACAGGAAGATGACCCAGAATCCGAAAAGGAAGAACTGGAGAAGGTCTAATTTAAAACTTTAAGGTGTTAGCAATGGTAGAAAATAATGAATTATCAACAGAAGAGCTTATAAATATATCACTGAGGCCTGCAAGGGCATCATCCAGACGTAGAAGGGCAGATACGGCCATAGAAATCATAAAGGATGCTGTAGCCAAATATACAAAATCTGAACCCGGAATGATATGGATGGACAATCAAGTTAACGAGTTTATATGGAAGCATGGGAGAGAGCATATACCTACAAAGGTAAGCCTGAAAATAATCAAACTTGAAGATGGCACAACTGAAGTAATTCTCCCGTAATCTTATGATTAAAAAATTATCCATATTTGACAGTGATTTCATTGGTGTATACGTAAAGGTGTTCAACGATTTTGCATTCGTCCCCAAAAACATTTCGGATGAGGCAAAAATTTCTATTGAGGAAACATTAAAGGTCAGAACAGCCGGCGTCATAGTTGACAACTTCAGCCTTGTAGGAACAATGATAGCTTTTAATTCAAACGGTGTAATAGTTTCCGGTCTATCCGGAATGGATGATTTTTCACATATTGATCTGGATGGAAGAAGAATAGTTTTTCTGAAGGACAGGCTGAATGCAATAGGAAACAATATTATAACCAGCGACAAGGTTGCCATAGTACATCCGTCCTTCACAGAATCATCTGAAAAGGTTATAGCGGACACACTGGGAGTAGAGGTTATCAAATCCACCATAGCAGGAGTAAAAACTGTGGGAAGCGTTGCAGTTCTGAATAATAAAGGAATGCTTGTCTCTCCTGAGGCAACAGAGGATGAAATAAAAAATCTCAGTGAACTTTTCCATGTCCAGGTTAAAACCGGAACAGCCAACTATGGAAGTTATTATATCGGCGCATCCATACTTGCAAACTGCAATGGTATAATGGTAGGAAATGCCACCACATCTATAGAAATAGGGCGTATAGACGATACCTTTTCATAAAAGTTCGGATATTTTCGCCACGGATACAAGTTTTATTCCATTTTCCCTGAGCAGTTCAGACCCACCAGACTCTCTGTCAACAACACAAACAGCATGGTCAATTACAGCACCCGCATCCCTTAGAATCTCGGCCGTCTTCAGTATTGAATTACCGGTTGTCACAACATCCTCTATTAGGTCTATTCTGGATCCAGGGATAACCTTCCCCACGATCCTGCTGCCTGTACCATGTGTGCGTTCTCCCTTCCTTACAATAATATATCTTTTTCCAGTTTTGAGAGCAACCCCAACCACCAGTGGGACAGCCCCGAGCTCCATGCCAGCCACTGTTTCATACACTGTCTTCCCTGCAAGGTCATTACATATTAAAGACAGCGTCTCAGGGTCTGTGCAAGCTTCCTTTATATCTACATAATAGTTAGATTTTTTTCCCGATGTTAATGTAAAATCACCGAATTTTATCATTCCAGATTCTATAAATTTCTCCCTGTCCATGGCTGCTGATTATTCATTTTTATATAACTGTATTCATACAGATAGGATTATTATACAATTCCGATATACAGTCTTTAATGGATAACAGAATTATATTTGCCCTGGATGTATATGATCATGATACTGCCATAAGCCTGGCTGAATCTATAGGAGACAAGGTATTCGCCATTAAAGTGAATTGGCCAATAATTCTTGAAAACGGGATTAAAATCGTAAAGGAATTATCCAGGTACTCCAGCATTATATGCGATTTCAAGCTGGCTGATATAGATAATACTGTAAGATTAATTACTGAAAAGGCCAGGGATAATGACGCTTACGGGATAATAAGCCATTCATTCACTGGAATAGATTCTCTGAGGGCTGTGGTAAAAAGCGCCGGAGGCATGAGGGTTTTTTCTGTTGTTTCAATGTCCCAGGAATCATATATGGACAACATCACCGAAGAACTGATAAAAACTTCGCGCGATGCCGGCGTATACGGGCTCGTTGCACCTGGAAACCGCCCCTACTACCTCAAAAAGGTAAGGGAAAACTCAGATGGCATGAAAATAATATCCCCAGGTGTGGGTGCCCAGGGAGGCGATATAGTAAGTGCCATAATGCTCGGTGCGGACTATGTTATTATAGGCAGGTCCATATACTCTTCCCCTGATCCTGTGGAAGCGCTTGATAATTATAATAAAAATCTTAACAATAATTTAAATAGATGAAAGTATATATTAATACATGTACACAGCCATTTTAAATGTAAACGGCACCATCAATAGAGGAATGCTGAATTCATATATGCCTGCAATGAAATACATAGAAAAGAAAAATAAGGTCAGGGGCGTATTACTGGTAATCAACTCAGGAGGCGGTGATGCAAATTCCACCGAGATCCTTTACAACCAGCTGGTAAAAATATCTGATAAGAAACCTGTATATGCACTGGTGGAGGGAGTCGGGGCCTCAGGCGCATACTGGCTTGCATGCGCCGCAGAGAAAATATTTGCAATGCGTACATCCATTGTAGGATCCATAGGCGTTATAAGCATGTCCCCTGATTTCTCTGAATTCCTAGAAAATATAGGAATCAAAATGAGAATTAATAAAATCGGGAAATATAAGGATATAAACTCTCCATTCAGGACCATGACCGATGAGGAGAGCAAAATATACAATGGCATAATGAACGATATTTACCTCGCCTTCCGTGACCAGGTGAAGATAAGGCGCAACTTTACAGATGAAAAAATGGACAGCATAGCCACAGGATTAGTTTTCTCAGCAGAACAGGCAAAGGAAAATGGTTTGATAGATGGCATAGGGAATATGGACACGGTGATGGACCAGTTTAAAGAGAGGACAGGAGCCGAATCGATAAAAAACCTAACCCCGAAAAGGCCATTCATATCCAGGGTTATGTCCATGTCCATTGAAGCCTTTTCCAGTGTTATTGAAAATATTAGATAGTAAAGTGCAACTGTTCCACTGATAAAACATATATATTCAATACTCTTCATTTACATTATGGATAAAAATGTAATACCGGATAAACACAGGGCAGCATTTCTTGTCAATTTTAAATCACCTTTAGAAATGGGTTATACCGATACTATTATGCCTGAAGGGGACCAGGTACTTATCAGGGTTAGTGGAGCAGGTATATGCCACAGCGATGTACATGTTTGGGAGGGGATATGGTATAAAGGCGGTTCTCCAGGAAAACTCCCGCACATACAGTCCCATGAAATCTCCGGGATAGTTGTTTCCACCGGTAATTCTGTACCTGAAAGAATTAAACCTGGAGACCCAGTTCTGGTATATCCATGGCAGTGGCTTGAGGATGATCGCTACACTGCAGCAGGGCTGACAAATATCCCGGACAGGCCTGTAGTTCCGGGAATAAATATTCATGGTGGCTTTCAGGAATACTTCCCTGTGTCACATTACAGGTATCTGATCAATGCTACGGGCATAGAGGATCTGCCGGCACTTGCACCACTTTCCTGTGGAGGCCTTACCACGTACAGGGCGGTTAAAAAACTGGGTGGAAAATTAAAGCCTGATGATTACGTTGCGGTTGTGGGGCTGGGAGGACTTGGATCCTATGCACTCCAGTATCTTCGCTTGCTGTTTCCTCAGGTGAATATAATCGGCGCAGATATAAGGAATGATTCAATAGAATTTGCTGAGGGCATATGCAGGATGGACGGGTATATCAATTCGTCATCTGGAGATATAAATAAAATGATAATGGAAACAACCAGGGGGCACGGTTTCCGTGGTGTTATCGATCTTGTGGGAAGGGGGACATTACCTACATACAGTAGGGCTCTGGCCAAGGAGGGCATATATGTAATGGTGGGCCTTATGGGTACAGGTGTACAGGAACCAATTTCTCCCTTTTTTACGGTATCGATGGAGAAGACCATAGCAGGATCATATGTAGGAACTCTTTCGGAACAGCATGAGGTGGTTGATCTTGCCAGAAAAGGTTTGATCAACTATATAAAACCCGTCAGCTCAAGAATGGATCTGGAGGATGCATCTGAAGGGCTAAAGAATCTTGAGGATGGAAAGGCACTCGGCAGGCAGGTTGTGGTATTCTGAATTACTGAACATACCAGTATCTGACTATTTTTCATAGTTTCCCAAGCCTTTATTTATTGGTGCCACCAGCCAGCCTGTTATAAACTATTTCAATATTGTTATAGATAACATCGCTATCATTTCCCAGAATAGATGCAATTCCGAAGGCTGCACCGAAACCTGTTCCCTCCTTCACATAGCCATCCTCGTAATATTCCAGGCCCTTCATGCCTGTGAAATCCGTGGTGGCATAAATTATGCTGTCGCCCGCAAGCTTTTCCATCAGGTCTTTTTTATCCTTCATGATGTACCCGGTTGTGAATACATACCTGTTTTTTCCACTATTGATCAAACTATCAAGATAGAATACTGTGGCCATCTGAGTCCCCCCAGAAAAAAATATAGTAGAATTTGTTACTCCCCTGCTTATGCCCAGTGCCACAGGCATCATGTAATCACCGGTTTCCCTTATTTTTTCTTCTACAGTTGATCTTTTATCTATCCTTTCAAGCGCTTTCCAGGCCAGCTCTTTTTTTATTTTGTCAGGGGAGTCTTTCATGGAGCTGCTGGTCATATCCATAATACCCATTGAGGTAAGCACAGCATATGCTGTTGTTGTGCCTCCCGGGACACTCTCAGCAATGAATATATATTTGTATCTTCCATCAATTAAACTGCCTATATACTTTCCGAATGCCAGTGCCCTGTCATAATCCGGAAGTGCTGTTAGTTCGGATCCGTTCAATGCCGGTCCAAGCCCTGTTTTAATAAATGGAATTTTTGGATCCTCTACCAGCCCGGCATCTACAATGAGTGTTTCTATTCCTGAGGTCTCGATGGCGGCCCTTGTAATTATTGATGGTGTGGGAATTCCGTTTTCGGTCATGGGAACAACATCATAGCTTATGCATTTCCCGGACCATATTATTTCGGAATCAAGTACCGGTGTCAATGCGGTCAGCTCCGGGGTTTCTCCTGCAGCGGATATTCCCGGTATTTTAGATACCTCAGTAGTTCCAGCCAGCAATATAAATAGTATATCTTCCCTGTTCCTTATTTCACTGTATATTCTATTTCCATGCAGTATTGCCATAGGGCATGATTGCCGGCACGTTATAATATTTGTGCTGAAACTGTTTTTAATTATACTGAAGTGGTTTTTCATGGAATACACAAAATAAATATGGTAAATATGGAAAATAAGCATAAAGTTCTAATAACAACTAACACTGATATCATTAATATGATAACTTACCTGAATGACTCTGACGTTAAAAATAATCTTTCCATAAGAGAATGTGCTACCGAGATCAGGGATGCTTTTATCTCGTGTGGAAAAGATGAATCTTTTTCCTCTCCCAGGGATAGAATATATGGAAATGATTTTGTTTTCAGTACAATGCCTGCATTATACGGTAAACGTGGAATAGCGGGATTGAAGACATATATGGCAGGAAAGAATGGGTATAGATTCTTTGTTCTAATATTTGAAACAGAACACCCTGAAAAGCTTTTTGCCATTGACGCAAACGTTCTCGGGCAGATCAGAACCGGTGCAATTGCAGCAATTGTTACATCAGAAATTGTGAAAAAGAGGAGTATAAATTATACTATTATCGGTTCCGGCTTCCAGGCAGAATCACAGTTTGAAGCAATTTCTCAGTTTTATAACATTGATAATGCATATGTTTATTCCAGAAACTTTGACCACGCAAGAACATTTGCCGGAAAATTTGGAAATTCAATAACACCTGTAAAAAATCTGGAATGTCTTTCCGAGTCCGATGTGATTTCATCGGCAACAGATGCAGTTAAGCCGATTTTCAATTATTCCATGCTTGGCAGCAATTACCACATAAACTTAATAGGTTCCAATGTTCTGGGAAGCCGTGAGGCAGATATGGATGTGATGGAAAATTCGGACACTGTTCTGGAGGAAAATTCAGAACAGTCAGGAATGGAATCATCAGAAATTGCTGAAATACAAAACAGGCATAATGTGGTTAAACTTTCTCAATTTCTGATGCATCCCGATAAATATCCCGGGCATAAAACTGTTTTTAAATGCCTTGGAATTGGACTGGAGGACCTTGCAGCCGGCTATATACTATTGAGAAATATGAATTTACTAAAATTTTAAAATATCATAATCATATAGGCAACAATGTTTCTGTATTCATATGCTCTGGGCATCATCCTGGGCTTATCGCTGGCAGGGCCCCCAGGTTCAGTGAATTCTATAATAGCAAATGAATCATTGAAATCAAGGCTGCACGGCATGGGAGTGGGATTCGGTGCCATGACTGCCGATTTAACCTTCTTTTTTATAGTATACATAACAAACGGTATTATAAGCCCTGTAATACTCAAAATAATTTATGTTGCCGGAGGGGCTTTTATGCTCTATCTCGGATTCTCCATAATGAGGTCAAGAATGCCATCAAAGACCAGGAAGGGAAATTACTTTCTTGGCCTGACGATGGGACTTACCAATCCCTTCCAGATAATATGGTGGTTTACAGCAGGCTTTTTTCTTCTGAAGGAGTTGAGTATATTCTCAGTTACAGGGTTATTCTCTGGAATAGTGATATGGATATTCGCATTTCCATACATGGTATGGCGCTTCGGGACAGGATACGAAAAATACATTAAAATTGCCTCTGCTGCCATTATATTCGGCTTTGCAATATACATACTCTACGCAGGAACTCTTTTGATTATAAAATAATCACTCTCTTATAACTCTTTTTCCCTTAATACTGTACTTTCCTGTAATAATCAAATTGATAGAATTTATCAGTGATTTATGCTCTTCAGCATGGACCTTTTCCTCAAGGCTCTCAGGGGTATCGTTATCTGATACCTCCACAATTCTCTGGTCTATAATAGGGCCATTGTCAACATCCTTTGTGGCAAAATGCACTGTGCATCCCGAGTACCTGGCGCCAGATTTTATTACAGCCTCATGCACCTTTGACCCGTAATATCCCCTGCCACCGAAAGCAGGAAGAAGTGATGGATGTAGGTTTATGATTTTGAGTGGATATCTATCAATTATATAATCCGGGAGAATTCTCATATACCCATCCAGCAGGATAAGGTCCGGCTCTTCTGCCTCCAGAACTGTGGATATAATTTTATTGTAATCACTGTTTTTTGTGTCCACAATTATGGCTTCTATTCCGTTTTCCCCTGCACGTTCAAGAACATATGCCCTTTTATTATTTGATATCAGTTTAGAGATTTTAGCGTTGTCTATAACACCATTATCGATTGCATCCACAACTGCCTGAAAATTTGACCCATTGCCTGAGGCAAGTATCACAATACTGAACATGGCATGTTATTGCCTTTTGAGTTAAAAATTATTTGCTGTTTTCTAAAAAAAATAAATTATAAAAATATTCAATCTCCAAGTTCTTTTAATTCCTTTTTGGAGAATAGTATTTCCTTCAGTTCCCTGTCAAGCTCAGGGTCATTTCTTCTCAGATATTCAAGCAGAAGCGAGAAATGCTCCTTCTCATCATCCCTGTTGTGCCTTATTACATCCTTCAATACAGAATCCTTTGTAGCATCCAGCCTCTCATCATAGAACATTATTGCCTGCATTTCCTCTATTAATGACTGCCTGGCCCTTGACATATCCTTTGTTTTCTCATCTAAACTGTTTTCTGTTTCATACATCGGCATTTTAACTCACCTCCTTCATTCTGGAAACCTTCTTTGCCTCATCAACATCCTCTTTGGGTGCATCCTTATATGTAAGCCACCATGCATATCCTTTATACTTCTTCATTCTCTCCGGTATATCAGCCATGGTTGCCGGCGGGGGATTTATGAAAGAGTTCCCTATTATTTCATTGTCAGGCCAGTTTGCAGGGGTTGCAATCTTGAATTTATCAACCATCTGCAGTGCCTTTATCATACGCAGTATTTCAGATACGTTCCTTCCTATTTCCAGGGGATAGTATAATATTGCCCTGACTGTTGATTTATCATCTACTATGAACACTGCCCTTACTGTGGATGTAGCAGATTCTGCATGTATCATGCCTAGGGATTTTGCCACATTTCCCATTGGGTCTGCTATAATCGGGAACTTCACATCTATTTTCAGGTTGTCATGTATCCAGTTGATCCATTCCATATGTGATATCTTTGAATCAA
This sequence comes from Thermoplasmata archaeon, assembly GCA_021806295.1. Classification (GTDB taxonomy): domain Archaea; phylum Thermoplasmatota; class Thermoplasmata; order Thermoplasmatales; family Thermoplasmataceae; genus Ferroplasma. The sequence continues at coordinate 2,460 of JAJZXS010000040.1, read as the reverse complement.
CACTGAGTCCTATAAGTTCGGTATTCAGTTTCTGGAATTCCTCGCTTCTCTGTGCAAATGAGAAGAACTCCGTTGTGCAGACCGGTGTAAAATCGCCAGGATGGCTGAACAGCATGAACCATTTTCCCTTATAATCGTCCGGCAATTTCTTTGTTCCCTGTGTGGTTACAACTTCCATCTCGGGGAATTTCTCTCCTATCAAAGGCATTCTGTTTTCCATTGTTATCTATACTTTATTGATTATAAGTATAAAAGTATTGTGTATTTGGATAGTAAAATTATACATAAAATAATAAATTAATAAACATTTGATTATTATTAGTAACTTTATAAACATAAATTTTTATTCTTTAACATAATAAAGGTAACATGGCTGACAGGCTGGATATGGAAATAGCCAGGTATCTGCTTGACAATTCAAAGCTGTCAATAAGGGATCTGGGGAAGCTCTGTGGCGTAAGCCCCGGAACAATACGGAACCGCCTACAGAAGATGGAGGGCGATAAGGAAATAATAGCCTATACTACAAGGTTTCAGGTTAAAAAATTAGGCATAGATGAGGCGATACTGGGGCTTGACATCATGCCGGAACAGTATACAAAAACACTGGAAACCTTGAAGGATTTCATTTTTGTTAAGAGCTTATTTTCAACATCCGGAGATCATTCTGCCATAGCAATAATAGTCTCTGGACTTTACGGAATGGATCTTAACCAGTGTATACTGGAAATAGAAAACACATCCGGCGTAAGAAATGTGTATCCTTCAATAGTGAATAGCACCCTGAAATAAACTGCATAGATAGGTTTATAAATAAAGTAATTATCAAAAAAAAGTATGCTAAATATCTGGACAGAAAAATACAGACCAACAAAACTATCAGATGTCATAGGTGAAAAAGAAAACATTAACAGATTAAATGCCTATGTTAAGGATAAGAATATACCACATCTCATATTTGCAGGGTCGCAGGGTACCGGTAAAACATCAACCGCCATTGCACTTGCAATTTCATTGTTTGGTGATTCATGGAAAGAAAATTTTATGGAATTGAATGCTTCAAATGATCGTGGAATAGATATTATCCGGGAAAATATAAAGAATTTCGCCAAGATAAGGCCGTCTAACGATTTAGGCTTCAAAATAATATTTTTAGATGAGGCTGACCATTTGACAGGTGATGCCCAGGCAGCTTTGAGAAGAACCATGGAAATGTTTTATAATACAACAAGATTCATATTCTCATGCAATTACTCATCCAAGATTATACCTCCGATTCAGTCAAGATGTGTTGTACTGAGATTCAAACCCATTGACCGTGAATCAATGAAGGGGAGGTTGAAGGATATAGCATCTAAAGAAGGTTTTGAAATAGATGATGATTCCCTGGATGCCATATATGAGATTTCCGATGGAGATATGAGAAAGGCAATAAATATATTACAGGCCGTTAAATTATCAGGAAAGGTCAGTGCCACAGGAATATACGAAATTTCCGGGGAGGTCAACCGGGATGAATTCAAAAATCTAATAAACATGGCAATCGAAGGCAATTTCAACGATGCCAGGAACTACCTTGACAAGATGTTAATTGAATACGGTCTATCCGGAATAGATATAATAAAGGGCATGCACTCATCCATAAGGGCGGAGCATATAGCACCGAAGCAGAAACTTGCCATTATTATGGCACTTGCCGAGGCAGAATTCAGAATAGTGGAAGGCGGCACCGACAGCATACAGATGGATGCACTTCTTGCAAGGCTCTCCCACATCGGCAGTGAAATCAATTAGGGCCGGTAGATCAGCGGTAGATCGCTTGCTTCGCAAGCAAGAGGGCTCGGGTTCAAATCCCGACCGGTCCATTTGTATCATCGATACTTATTTCAATTCACCCCATAAATCTGGTGAAATTATTCCATTTTTCCTTCAGCTAATGCCTCTGCCTATTCCCGAGACAGGAGATAATCAGAATGCCCCGCATCATGAGTTATGGAAAGGTTTATAAGTGTTACACGCACATATGTGTGTATGAAGGTGTGTTAAATGGGGAGCAAAAACATATCCATTTCGGATGAAGCTTATTTAAGGTTATCAGAGCTAAAGCTAAAAAACGAAAGTTTTACAGAAATGATTTATAGATTGACAAATAAAACAAATGTGCTTGACTTAAAGGTTATAATAAAGAGTGTCCAAACATACGTCAACTCACGATGTACATTATTTTCCTCCCTGAGATTCCGGTTATTTTATTTGCCATTACAATACAGTTGTATGCAACTATTATTTCTCCAATTGATACATCATAATTCCTGTGTTTAATATACCAGATATACTCCATTCCCAGTATTTTCTTAAGAATGGAAAAGGTTCTTTCTATCTCCCACCTCAATTTATACCTGGATGATTCTTTTTTCCTTAATACTATACCGAGTTTTCTATTATATGTTAATCTATCCT
>JAJZXS010000047.1 GCA_021806295.1 Thermoplasmata archaeon | reverse complement strand
ATCGCAAGATAACCTGTAGATGTAATTTTTCTTCTGCTTATATTCAAATATAATGTTTTGTCGATGAATAGTTCAAAAATTACAAGCATTATAGCAATGAATACAAATGCTGAATGCAGGGAAACTATAAGCCCGGTAAACAGTATATTGAGTAATATATTTTTCCTTATAAAGAAATATAAAGCAAGGAAAAAGAATAGTGGAAGGAAAATCATTAAATGAAAATCAAAAAAAACTGGGCTTTCTGTAAGTGGGGATAAAAGGAATGCCAGGGCCAGTATAAAGGATATAATTCTGTTATCTGGGGATTTGGTATTTTTGTTGTTCTTTAATTTATTTAATATTTCCAGGGATAGCCTGTAGAGGACATAGGCAGAAAGACCTATGGCAAATCCCTGTATAATAAAAAGTGTATACGCATGAGGATAGATATAATAGGGGATTACCAGAAGAAATAAAATTGGCGAAAAGTGCTCTGAAAGGTAGCTCCCGGGTAATAGTGCAGTATAAAATAAATGGCCATGTATTCCGGAGTAAAGTGCCTGTGTATAGACACCCAGATCCCAGGCAGACATATCCATTAAATTAAACTGTAGAAATGAGTATAATGTAAATAAAATTGAAAATATTATTGATATTATGAAAAATGAAAAACCAATCTTATCATTTACCAAATTATGTATAGAATATTTCAGTTTGTCTCTAACATTCATTATATGCTGGTAAAGTAAAATTCTAATATAATCTTTATCTAATATCTCCTTTGTTACTTCTTTCTTTTACTTCCCTTATTTTATCTGTTATCGAAGGCGTTTTGATAAACCTTGTAAGTGGCCTGGCTGTTGCATAGAGGAACAATCCATAAACTTTTCCTCTGAATCCATTTAATTTGTAATATTTTAATAGATCACGGTAAGTAAATCCCGATACAAATATAATATCAGCTGTGCACTTTATTCTTCGTATTAATTTTCCTACAATACCCGTTTCATATCTACTTTCTCTACCTGCACTGAGATTTTTAATCTTAAGGCATTTGTATTCACATTTAAAGTCTATCTTCTTTATGGCATCGAAATGCTTGCATACCCTTGTAAAGAAAACATCTTCCATACAATTTACATCCTGCCATGCATCGTAATAGTTAAAAATCTCCCGGCGACCCACAAATACGTTTGGATTGCAATCATCGCCCAGGAGGTGAAATACTAAGATTTTATCATTAATATTATAGGATTCATAGGCCTTTATTATTTTCTCTATAGAAAGAATCTGAATATCAAAATCCGTTATGATAATATTTTCCCCATGTGAATTATCAATGGCAATCTTTCTGCCAAGGCCCCGTGAGCATTTTCTTTCTATAAGATTTATTCTATCACCATAACCTGAGAGAATCTCTGCTGTTTTATCTGTGGATTCTCCGTCAACGATAACAATCTCATAATCATTATCAAGTAAAGGGACCAAAAAATCCTTTACTATCTCCTCTGAGTTATAAACTGTTACGCAGATGGAATATTTCATATCTAGTGATTAAAGAACTGTATTAAAATATATTCTGTTGCCAAAAGTTTACGGCAGAAGCAATCATAAAATTACAAGTCCAGCATTACCATTTTAATACATCCTATGTATTCACAATAATGGTAGAAAATGTTGATCTGGACTATCTGTTCCTGGTATGGGGCATACCTGTTAGGAATAGCCCGGGAGCAGTAAACAAGCAAATTTACTCAATTGCAAACAGATTGACTGAGGATAAAAAGAGGGTCGGGATACTCTATATATCATACAATTCTGTAGCGGCAAGGTATAATATAGAAGAAAATAGTTTAAATTTCAGGATAAGATTATTAATTTCAAGAATAGTATATTCTAAATTTGTGTCAAAAATACCTCTCTATTTTTTTAAAAGGTCTAAGGGCAAAAATCTTACTGAAAAGGTAAAGTTATACGCTTCTGGAACAGAGTTGCCCTTATTGAATGCCAGACACATAGTAACCAGCTACTGGTGGGCTGTACTTCTGGCAGCACAAAAATACCCAAGGGAAATTATATACTTTATCCTTTACCACGACTATACTGAGGATATCATGCATAGCAACAAGGAAAACGTGCCCCTGCTTCAGCAGGCATATAGGATGTCCAATTTGATTCTGGCTAACAGGGATCTGTCTTCAAAAATTGGCGACAATTATCCTGTGATAACTGAGGGCATAGAAATAGAAAAATTTCTGTGCAAAGGCAGTATAAACAGCAAAAACCGGCACATGCTGCTTATACCGTTGAGAAAAAATCCCCTAAAGGGCATAGAATATGCCATTCCTGCATTGAATAAGATACATGATCAGTTTCCGGAAATTAAAATAGTGGGATACGGGGATTTTGATGGTAAAGTCCCGAATTTCATTGATTTTAAGCATATCATGCCTGATAAGATGTTAATGGAATATTTCTGTAGATCCACCTACTTCATTCTTCCTTCTGTAACAGAGGGCATCCCGGAACCTCTCCTGGAGGCCATGGCTGGAGGCTGTGCCTGTATCTCAACTGCCTCCGGTGGTCCACAGCAGGTAATAAATAATGAAGTAAATGGTATGCTGGTGCCTGTAAAGGACCCTGAGTCTATATTTACAGCATTCAAAAAATTGTATAATGAAGAAAATTTAAGAAGGTCAGTAATGGAGCAGGCAATGAGAACTGCCAGTGAATATGACCTTGGCAGAACCTATAATGACTTTATCAATGCTATAAAATTTTATGAAAATAGTAGTTGACCTACGTTCAAATACTAGGAGCTAATTATACCAAATATTGATAAAACAGGAAACCTAGAACTTCAGATGAATGAATAATAACTCAAGGAAGATTATTATAAAAATAAGATTTTATTTTATTTTAATCCATGCAGCAGCTCATCTTTGAAACGTCCCTTATGAATGCCTGGCCTGCAATTTTAATCGATTCTGCTACTGTTGGGAAAACGTGCACGGTATCAATTAAATCCTCATATGTTAATCCATGTTTGATTAGCTGGACAGCCTCTGTGATAAATTCTGCGGCATATGGGGCAATTACCTGCACACCGAGAATCTTTCCATCCTGCCCTGCAAGTATCTTTGCAACCCCGTTGGAGGAATGAAGTATGTTTGCCTTGACAACATTGCCAATGTTAACTGTCCTTACAGTAAATGTTTTCTTGGCCGTGATCAATTCCTTTTCAGTCTTGCCAACAGAGGCAACATTGGGTTCTGTAAATACAACCCATGGCACCTCATTCAGGTTTATTGTTTTCTCGCCACCGAGAATATTCTCAACGGCAATTACGCCCTCCTTTCCTGCCAGTGTTTCAAGCTGAAGTGGCTGCCTGACACAGTCTCCTGCCGCATATACCCTTTTATTTGTTGTTCTGAGATGCTTATCTGTAATAATCCCGTTTTCTGTTGATATGCAGGCTGCATGTAGATTTAATGACGCGATATTCGGCATTCTTCCTGTGGAAATTAATATGGCATCAAAGCCAGTAAAAGTTCCTGTCCAAGTTAGTATGTCCTTCTTCCCATCTACAGTTTTTATCTCATGGTAATTCACTCCCAGATGGAATGAAACGCCATTTTCCTTCATTGCCTTCATTAGCTCTCTGGTTATATCATCATCAAAGCCCTTCAGAACCCTGTTATGCCTGTTGAATACGTGAACCTCTGAGCCGAAGTTGGAGAGTGCATATGCAAATTCCATTGCAACCTCTCCAGAACCGAATATTGCTATCTTTTTAGGAAGTTCCCTTGCATTCCATATATTATCGCTCGTGTAATAATCATCCAGCCCGGATATTTCAGGCACAAAGGTCTTGGATCCGGTTGCTATGATAAAGTTTGTTGCCTTTATGCTTCTTCCGTTGACATCCACTGTATCCTCGCCGGTAAATTTTGCCTCTCCCTCTATTAGTTCAACATTTTTGAAGTTCTCAATTACATCAGCATATTTTCCCTTTCTTTCCTCTGCAACAAATTTGTTTAGGTATTCCATGAATTTTCCGAAATCCAGCGATGCGCCTCCACTGATTCCATCGTATTTTTTATGGTTAGCCTCGTGGTATGTTTTTGACGCCTCTATCATTAATTTAGATGGTACACAGCCAACGTTTACACACGTACCTCCCAGAGGACCCTTGCCTATGAGTGCTATATGCATCTGCCCAGAGGTTAGCTCACTGGCCTTTATGGCAGCTGCGAAACCTGCAGCCCCCCAGCCTATAATTGCCAGATCATAATCAGTCATCCTTAACACTCCTCAGCTGCGCCCTGTACTGTCCCTTAAAAACATCAAGCCGGGGTAGTTCCTCAGGGTTTATATCATTATTAGCCTTTACTATAGCCATGCCATTTTTCAGGGAAACGGAAACATCCTGAACTCCGGTGGCATCCTTCAATCCATTGGTTACATGCCTTACACAGTCATCACAGGTCATTCCAAACACCTTCAATTCTATTGTTTTTGTCATAGTTATAACATAGCATGATAATATTAAAGATAACAGGTAAATAAAAGTTTACTTTTTTAGG
>JAJZXS010000035.1 GCA_021806295.1 Thermoplasmata archaeon | reverse complement strand
TTCTGTGAGAGTTAGAATCGTAGACTCGACAAACTCCTATTCACCTTATTAGATATTAATAAGGTAAGAAATCGAGTCGAAGGGCGGCTATTCTATAAAGCGGCCTCTAAGGTCAAGTTGCATAACAACCGCCTCCGATTCTCACAGCTATATCGTCATATAGCTGAGGCTAAATAAGGTTTTTCATGATTTCTAATTTCTAAACCGGAATATTGCCATACAGAATGTTATTACCTGTTAATACTATAATTACAGCTATAAAACCTTTTCCAGAAACTTGGAAGGGTGCTGGGCACAAATAATGTGGATTCATGTGCCAGGGTTTGCCATGATCTATCAGCTAAGGCACTCAAGGAAATGGTCGGAATAGGAGCAGGTGCAACATCCGTAACTGAAATTCCAAAAGCTGATGTAATCGTTATCGCTGGAGAATCCATTACAGATAGCCATCCGGTGCTATCACAGTATTTTGTCGAGGCAAAGCAAAATGGTGCCAGAATCATAGTAATAGACCCGAGAACCACCAGAACAGAGGTTTTTGCAGATGTCCATATCAGGATAAAACCCCGCACTGATATCTTCCTTATCAATGCAGTTGGGAACTACCTCATACAGAACAACCTTGTCAACAATGATTTTATAAATGCAAGGACGGACGATTTTGAATCCTATAAGGTCACAGTTTCATCCTATACTCTTGAACTTGCAGAGGAAAAAACAGGAATCCCAGAAGAAACCATAAAGCAATTTGCCACCCTTGTTTCTGGTGGAAAGACCATTTTTTCATGGGGCCTTGGTTTGACGCAGTCAACAGGTACGAAGGGTATAAAATCCTATATAGACCTTGTGCTGTTAACCGGTAACATAGGGAGGGAGGGGACTGGAATTATAGTTTATAGGGGGCAGACAAACGTTCAAAGTTCCGGTGACCTGATAAAACCGGATACATTCCCGAACGGGCCATTGAATGAGGCAAATAGCGATGAATTATCTAAAGTATGGGGATTCAAGCCACCTGTTTGCAAGGGGACAAACATACCGGAGGCATTTTATGGAGGTGATGGAAAGATAAAGGCGCTGTTTCTCATGGGGTACAATCCTGTAAGAAGCCTGCCGGATAAGGCTAGAATAGAAAAATTTCTTAAATCACTGGAACTGGTTGTTGTCCAGGACATATTCATGACAGAGAATACAGATTACGCCCATATAGTGTTGCCGGCTGCGGCATGGGCAGAAAAGAGTGGCTCAGTTACCAGCCTTGACAGGCTTGTAAAATGGAGATTCAAGGCAGTAGACCCTCCCGGTGAAGCTTTACCTGACGGTGAAATTATTGCAAGAATTGCCAAAAAGGCAGGTTTTACTTTTGAAACCTCTCCGGAGGCAAACTTCGAAGAAATGAAAAAAGTTTCTAAAATATATTCCGGGGTAGATATCAATGATGTAAAGGATTATTCCAAAAATTCAAGATATCCACATGGGGAACTTCATCTGTACAGTGAAAAGTTCTCACTTCCCAATGGAAAGGCAAAATTCATTCCTGTTGTGGCAAAGGAGGAAAGCGGTGATCTCATACTCTCCACTGGAAGAACTGTTACAAGGTATAACACAGACGAGGTCATAAACAGGGTTCCAGGGATGCAGAAGTATATTCCTACATTGTGGATAAATCCTGTTGATGCAAAAAAATATGGTGTGACTGACGGGTCCATGGTGCTTTTGAAATCCCGGGCAGGGCAGCTTGAAATATCAGCAAGAATTACAGAAGATGTGATTCCGGGAGTTGTATTTTCATATATGCATAATGCTGACATAAACTATGTTGTGGACGCAGAACTGGACGATGAAACTGGAACACCGAAATATAAATTCACCCCGGTTACCATAGCTCCGGTGACTCATGCCTCTTCATGAATAAAATTAACGTTGAATGTGCCAGATAAAATAAACTTTCCATATTTTATATATAATGAAAATCCTGGCCATACCTATTCATGCAATCCCAATCTATAAAGTGGGCCCGACCGGATTCGGACCGGTGACCTTCTCCGTGTCAGGGAGACATCATACCACTAGACTACGAGCCCTTCTAGGTTCATTTTAAGATAATATATAATTTTTTACATTGAGCTTTAAAATATACCATTAGCAAGCAACATCATAAAATCTCATAATAACACTCATATACGTATTATCAATATTATACAGGATGGTAGTAAGAGATTATTCACTTTACATTAAAGGGCTTATGCATGAGAACAACCGGAAAAACGACGTTAATAAACCGGTTTCCATATGGAAGGAACTTGACAGGCTGAGAGGATACCCGGAGAAGACAATGGTATGTATTTTCAGGACTACGGGGTGTGCATGGTATAAATTTACTGCATGCTCCATGTGTGGATATTTCAATGATACATCCCCGGAGATAGTGGATGAAAATCTGATGCATCAAATAGACACACTGTATGATTCACTGGATGATACCAAAGTCTTAAAAATTTTTACCTCCGGAAGTTTTCTCGATCCTAACGAGGTCCACCCTGCTGTTAGGGATTACTTCATTGAAAGGATGAAGAATAAGGTTGATAAACTGCTTGTGGAGTCCAGAACGGAATATATCAGGCAGGAAACCCTTGAACCATTTAAAAGGGCCGGTATAGACCTGCGTATTGCCATAGGACTTGAAAGTGCTGATGATTATATAATGAAATATTCCATAAATAAGGGAAGCACGCTGAAAAAATTCATTGATGCGGCAACAATTCTAAACAGAGAAAAAATAGAATTGCGGACATATCTTCTATTCAAGCCGCCGTTTATCTCTGAAAAGATGGCCATTGAAGATATAATAAAGTCTGTGGAAATTGTGGGACCATATTCAGCTGATATATCCATAAATCCGATGAATATACAGAAAAACACACTTGTTGAAAGGCTCTGGAAGAAAGGCCTTTACAGGCCCCCACGGCTCTATTCACTGGCAACGCTGCTGATACAGCTGGGTTCCCGTTACCCGGTGCTTTCATATCCAACTGGAGGAAACAGGGAGAGGGGAGTGCATAATGATAGCTATGACAGGGAATTGCTGGATCTCATAGTTCAGGGTTCCCTGGACCACGATTTTACAAAACTTTCTGATTATTATAATTCCCTTGATCTCGAGGAATACAGGTACCAGGTTGAGCTTGAAGATAGAATGTTTTTCCAGGGGGATTATGATACCCTGTTAAAGAGGCTATCATCATCTTCTATTACCTATTAAATTTTTAATATTGCCCAATTTTTCCTCTATTTCCTGTATTATGGGCTGTGTATATTTATTGAATTTTATAGTGTCCAGCATTATATCCTGATTTTCCGCATATTTTATTCCTATAATCTCAAGCAACTTTTTATGAGAACTTGTTTCTATCTTCATCTCCCGGGAGTCTGAGATATATGAGAGTATATATGGTTTCACCAGCAGCTCGGCCATAAGTTTATCGTGTTCATCTGCGGTTACTGAGGTTATATTATATCCACCAAATAAATCAAGCATTACCTCCAGTGAGTTAGCAGGAGATATATCATTTATAAAAAGTATATCTTTGTTAGTTATGTAAGATGATGGGCCGAACATGGGATGCATACTTATTACTTTTCCAGAAAATCTCTTGATCGGGGATTTCACAGATGTCAGATCAACAAATCCCCTGTAATCCGGATACCTGTTTATAATATCAAGCGTTGCATTCAGTGGTACAGCGAGAAACGCAATCTGGGCCTTCCCAAGCTCCTGTTCAAGCAAATCTTCATTACCTGTGTCGATGCCTTCTGAATTAGGAAAAATATGCATTAGTGTTATACCAAGCCTCCCCTCAGATCCTATTATCAGAATTTTCATATCACTCTATCACAATTTTGTATATGCTGTTCCTATTCTTCATGAATCTTTCTGATATCAAAATATAATCTGCTGTTATTACAATATCCTGTTGGGGGCTGCTAACGAGGCTAATTACCATATCTGGTTGTTCAATATAATCTACAATATGGTGCCCTGCATTTGCCAGTAGATTAGATATGGCTATGTCCCTGCATTTTATGATGGACCCAGGGTTCAGAATCTTAGAAAGCAGAAAAATGAGATTATTGTAGTCACCTCTGTATTCTATGTACTTTAATCCGTTTCCATAATCAGAATAATTAAGCTTAATATCTGGCACTGTAACTTTCTTCTCATAATGTATGGAAAATTCGAAAAGAATATTGAGCACGGATTCCTGGAAAGGATCCCGGGAAAGTGTTTTCAGTATTTCTATTTCCCTGCCCCTATTCCGTATATTCAGGTTTTCAGAATCCTTAATATCACCTATTTTCGCGGCCAGTTCTTTCCTTTTTTCCAGTAATTCCAGCATTTTCTTTGAATTGAGGTAAATCTCGTCCCTTAGATTATCCAGTTCATTGATAAATTTCATCACCTATGATAGAGCATATCTATCATGTATAAATATTTTCCAATTTAACTTTAAGCCGAAAGCCTGTTGCATTGTTCCCTATCGACAAACACTTCAGCAATAACAAACTTTAAATTGGCAGGAATTATAACAAATTCATTGAAGCTCATGAACCTCGGGGAACGGGAAATTATAGACATACTCGCAGGAAAAGGCCGTGATATAGATGACTGTGCAGTGTTGAAATGCGGTGATATGGACCTTCTCTTATCCACTGACCTCATAACACGTGCAACCCATCTTCCGGATGGGACTCCCCCTTTTCTGGCAGGGAAATTCTTTGCAGCCCTAAATCTAAGTGACATAGCCGCTATGGCGGGAATTCCTGAAGGCATGCTCATATCAATTTCAGTTTCACCTGAATATGATATTCAGTATCTGGAAGAATTTTATCACGGTGCCAGATATGAACTTTCCAGATATGGTGCCACAATCCTGGGAGGGGACACAAAGGAGGGAAACGATTTTACTGCCTCTGGAACAATAGTTGGCAGGCAGGTACCTGATCTTATAAGAAAACGGTCAGATATAGGGCCTGGCCAGCAACTGTTCGTTACCAATTCACTGGGTTCGGCCGGATCTGGCTATATTTATTATAAATATGGAACAGATAAAGAATACGGAATCAGGCAAATGCTGGATATTGAACCCAGGATTTCAGAAGCCCAGAAAATAAGCAAAAATGGGGCAAAATTTATGATGGACCTGTCAGATGGTATTTATGCATCCATTTATCAGATGTATAGGGATTTCGGCACCGGATTCAGGATTTACATGGAAAAAATTCCTGTGGCACATTCTGTTGAAGAAGCTTCCCGGATTTCTGGTTTTTCAGTTGAGGATATAACACTTTCATTCGGGGGAGATTATGAGCTTCTGTTCACAGTAGATAATGAAGAGACTGAAGGCTTTATACACGCCATGGAGGCTGAACATATTGAGGTTCACAATATAGGCGAAACATATAATGGGATAAATGTAATACACGATAAAGGGCTATGGCATCCTGTAAATAATAGGGGTTATGAACATTTTATGGGCATTCCCCTTAATAAATAATGTCAAAAAAGTAAATATTTATATAGAAAATATTTATATAGAAGAACAAATATACTTATGATGAACCATAAAGAATATAGCAGGCCCCTTGAATTCGATATAGAACAGGTAAGGAAGAGAAACAAAATGAAGGACAGGGAAGAGATGAAAAAATATAAAGATCTGTACAATAGCACCATGGCCGATCTCAATGATTACAAAAGCCTCTACGTACGTCAGAGAACTGAAATGGAAAATTATTCTAAATACAAGGAGAAAGAGATCAGTAATATCAGAAAAAATGCAAGCAGTGAACTGGTTAAGGAACTCCTGCCTGTTCTTGACACCCTGGACGCAGGTATAGCCCATGACCCTAAACTGGAACCTGTTAAATCCCAGCTTCTAAAGGTGCTTCAGGCACATGGTCTGAAGGTAATTGAAGCAAAGGGAAATAAATACGATCCCAATATAGAAGAGGCCGTGGGAGTTCTGGATCAGGGAGAGGATGGAACTGTCCTTGAAGAGGTTCAGAAAGGTTATACACTAAATGGGGATGTCATACGGACATCAAAGGTAATTGTTTCAAAAAGGTGATAAAAAATGAGTAAAATAATAGGTATTGATTTAGGTACGAGCAATTCAGCAGCAGCAGTGGTTATATCAGGTAAGCCTGAATCTATCCCTGCAGCGGAAGGAGTTTCACTTGGCGGGAAATCTTTCCCAAGCTATGTGGCATTCACAAAGGATGGCCAGCTTTTGGTTGGAGAACCTGCCAGAAGACAGGCACTTCTTAACCCAGAAGGAACAATATATGGTGCCAAAAGAAAGATGGGAACAGATTTTAAATACAAAATATTTGGTAAAGAATACACACCACAGCAGATATCTGCGTTTATACTGCAAAAAATTAAGAAGGATGCAGAGGCTTTTCTGGGAGAGCCTGTCAATGACGCAGTTATAACTGTCCCTGCATATTTCAACGATAATCAGAGGCAGGCTACAAAGGATGCCGGGGCCATTGCCGGGTTGAATGTAAAAAGAATTATAAACGAGCCCACAGCTGCATGTATGGCGTATGGTATTGATAAATTAAATGAAACATTAAAAATCCTTATCTACGATTTCGGTGGAGGAACACTGGATGTAACAGTCATGGATTTCGGCCAGGGAGTATTTGAAGTTATGTCAACATCCGGGGATACAAAGCTCGGTGGAAGCGATATGGATGAGGCTATCGTGAACTTCCTTGCCGATGATTTCAAATCGAAGGAGGGCATAGATCTAAGAAAGGATAAGTCTGCATATATAAGACTCAGGGACGCCGCAGAAAAAGCTAAGATAGAGCTCTCAACAGTACTGGAATCAGATATTAATCTTCCATACATAACAGCTACACAGGACGGTCCAAAACACCTTGAATACAAACTGACCAGGGCAAAACTTGAGGAATTAATTGCTCCTATCGTTGCCAGGTCTGCTGAATCACTTAACAAGGCACTTCAGGGCGCCAAGCTTTCAAAGGGAGACATAAATAAAATTATACTTATCGGTGGTCCTACAAGAATGCCCTATGTCAGAAAGTATGTTGAGGACTACTTCGGCAAAAAGGCTGAGGGTGGAGTAGACCCCATGCAGGCAGTTGCCACAGGAGCTGCAATACAGGGCGCAGTGCTCATGGGCGATATAAAGGATATAGTTCTTATAGATGTAACACCATTGACCCTGGGCATAGAAACTGTTGGAGGGGTAATGACTCCCCTGATATCTGCCAATTCAACAATCCCCACCAAAAAAACCCAGGTATTCTCTACAGCTGCAGATATGCAGACTGCTGTGGATATACACATAGTTCAGGGAGAAAGACCACTTGTGAAGGATGACGTTTCCCTTGGTAACTTTACACTAACCGGCATAGCGCCGGCTCCCAGGGGTGTGCCCCAGATTGAGGTAACATTTGATATAGATGCAAATGGAATACTGAACGTATCTGCAAAGGACAAGGGAACAGGAAAATCCCAGAGCATATCAATCAGTGCCTCTAATAAACTATCCAAGGAAGAAATAGAAAAAATGAAAAAAGAGGCTGAACAGTACGCTGAAGAGGATAAGAAGGAAAAGGAAAATATAGAAACACTCAACAACGGAGAATCCCTGGCATACACAGTAGAAAAAACAATCAATGAGGCAGGGGACAAACTGGACAGTGAGACAAAGGAAAAGATGCAGGGATTAATAAAAGACCTGAAGGATGCTGTAGAAAAGAAGGACGTCGACAAAGTAAAGGAATTAACAGAAACACTGACAAAGGAAATGACGGCAGTGTATCAGAAAATGGCACAGGCACAGCAGGATCAGGGAACTCAACAGCAGGGAGAACAGGGCAGTGAATCACAGGAACAGAATACTGAGAATCAGGGATCTGCAGAACAGGGAAATGATGACAATACTGTAAATACAGATTATAAGGAAAACCAATGAGTGGAAATGGCAACAGATTACTATAGTGTCCTTGGTGTGGACAGGAATGCTTCGCAGGATGAAATCAGGGCAAAGTTCAGAGAACTTGCAAAGAAATACCATCCAGATGTCAATGCAGGCAGCAAGGAGGCTGAACAGAAATTCAAGGAGGTTGCAGAAGCATATGAAGTACTTTCTGATCCACAAAAAAGGCAACAATATGATGCTACCGGCTCCACTACATTTGGAGATGCCAGCGGTTCAGGTGGTTCGGGATTTAACTGGGAAGACTTCTCCCATTTTGATGACATAAATGATATTTTCAGTAAAATATTCGGAGGAGGCTTCGGTGGTGGAAATACCGGTGGATTCTATGGCGGTTATGATACACAGCCGGATCTTGACATATATATTAAGGTAAATGTTACCATGGAGGACGCATATTACGGTGCATCCAAACCTGTTAAGTTTAAACGGAATGCAATGTGTGAGACATGCAACGGCACTGGGGCCGAAGGGGGAGTGCTTGTTACATGTCCAACATGCCACGGCACCGGGAAGGAAAGAATATCACGTGGTCAGGGATTCTTCAATTTCGTACAGGTTATTGTGTGCCGTACATGCAATGGCCGGGGAAAAATACCGAAAACTCCATGTAAAGTCTGCAATGGCAAGGGCTATATTCCTAAAATGGAAAACATATCAATTACAATACCAAAAGGGGTGGATACAAATACAAGGCTGAGAACCCAGAAGCTCGGTAATTCATTCGGCGGTGTAACCGGTGACCTGTATGCTGTTGTATATGTGCAGCAGAACCCAAACATAAAACGTACAGGAGATAATTTATATGTTAAGGAAGCCATTGATTTTCCAACAGCTGCACTTGGGGGAACTGTACAGATACCTTTATTTAAAGAAAAATTTAATCTGACTATTCCTGCTGGAAGCCAGCCAGACGATGTTTTAAGAATCAAAGGTGCAGGAATGCCCAGGCTTACCTCGCACGGGAGTGGTGATCTGCTGGTTGTTTTAAAACTTCAGGTACCCAAGCATCTATCCTCAAGGGAAAAAGAGCTTATTGAGGAACTTAAGGGAGAGCCTGTTAAAAAATCATGGTTCCACATTTAAAATATATTTAATAACCCAATTTATATCCTATTAAATATTAACTTTTATATCTCATTTGCATATTGATACTAATGAATCATGCAAAGATAGATGAGCTATATGAAATCAACACATTAATAGAGAGTATAAGAAGAATTAAAAATATCATGGAGAAAAATCCAGGGCATTTTTATTATAAGAGTAGGAACGTTATACATTTCCATGTAAACAATTCAATTATATATGCAGATGTTGGTGATATAAGAATAATGGTTAAAAAGGATGAGGGATGTTATAAGACGATAATTGATAACATAAATGAATACATTGAGAAAATAGACAATATACCGGAGAAAAAATAAATTATCTCCCCATGAGGTTAAACAGAGAAGTTATTTGGGATGTGGAAATAAAATACTTCAATGCATCGATTATGAATAATATTGTGGTACCAGACATTTATAATAAATTAGAGGAATTATTTAAACACTGTACCGATAATATCTATAATTAAAATTTCCAATATAAGATTTTTAAATTTCATATTATTTACTACTTCGGCATGTTAATACATATCATTTCAACAGATTATTGCTCTTATTATCTAAATTTTCTGAATAAATTCACTAAATATGATATTTTTTTAGTATAATTATCATAAAATTAATAAAAATTTATATTAATTATTTTAAATTTAATTCTTATGCTTAATGAAATATTTTTTTCGTTGCACCCCGATAGTTTATCATGGTTAAATACTGGCAATAATGGATGGATGTTAACTGCAGCAACACTCGTCGGCCTTCAAAGCATTCCCGGTCTTGCACTGTATTATGCAGGATTAACGAAGAGAAAATATATGGTTAATGCGATGATGATGGCACTTTATGCCTTTGCTGCAGTTCTTGTTATATGGGTAATAGCGGGGTATAATTTTGGATTTGGTACTTCAAGTGCGCTTAAAATAGATGGATATTATATCTTTGGTATACCATTCCCGGCAATGAGTGGGTCTTTTATAGGTGGCCAGGCTATTGTGGGGCCGCAGAAGCAGGCTCTTAGCATTCCTAATTCAACAGTAATGTTCTTTCAGTTTGTTTTTGCCGCAATCACTCCTGTTCTCCTGATGGGTGGCATACTTGAAAGGATGAATTTTAAGGCATGGATGGTATTTGTGCCCGCATGGTCACTATTAGTTTACAGCCCTGTTGCGTACTGGTTATTTGCCGGTGGATGGTTGAATCAACTTGGTGCTGTAGATTTTTCGGGGGGCTATGTTATCCATGTTGATGCTGGTATAGGCGCCCTGGTAGCTGCCATGGTAATTGGCCCCAGGTTAAAGGAAGAAATGCATATGAAGGCAAACAATTTAGCTCTTGTTATGCTAGGGCTTGGCCTTATATGGCTTGGGTGGGATGGGTTTAATGGTGGAGATCCATATGGCAGTACCATAGATGCTGGAATTGCCATAATAAATACGAACGTGGCAACAGCAGTTAGCATGATAACATGGATGTTTATGGATATGAAAGTATTTAAAAAGCCATCTTTAATAGG
Organism: Thermoplasmata archaeon; assembly: GCA_021806295.1. Lineage (GTDB taxonomy): Archaea > Thermoplasmatota > Thermoplasmata > Thermoplasmatales > Thermoplasmataceae > Ferroplasma. The sequence goes on along the minus strand of JAJZXS010000035.1, from coordinate 71,393 downwards.
TGCCTCAGTGGGTGCAATCGCCGGTCTTGTGGGAATTACCCCTGCGGCAGGATATGTAAATATATATGGGGCCATGGTTATAGGCATCGCCACAGGAATAATTCCCTGGATATTTCTGTACAAGATAGAACCTAGGTTAAAAATAGACGATACTCTTGGTGTATTTTCTTCTCATGCCGTTGCTGGTGTTGTCGGTGGCCTGCTCACCGGTGTTCTGGCGGACCCAGTAGTGACACAGTATATAGACCCGGGATTGAAAGGTGCAATATATGGCAATTTTTATCAGCTCGGAATACAGGCATTCGCAGCATTAGTAGTAATAATATATGTTTTTGCCTTAACATACGGCATATTGAAATTAATCGGCGTATTTATACCTTTGAAGGAAACTGATAAAACACTGAAAATAGGTGACATGGCCATTCATGGTGAATCAGGTTTTGACATGTCATATCCACCGTCCAGTGCTGAGCTAAAAAGATTTAAAGAGGAGGAAAATACCGCAAAAATTGAGAATAAAGAAAGATCATAAAAACATATATTTATTAGTACTTGTATCTATATTTAAAATAAAAATTTTTTATGGAGAGTTTAAGTATTCTCTCCAGGTTGTTCCTTCCATCATCGGGTTCAGTAATCTTATGTAGGGACCCCTGATTAATGTGTCAAGAACCTTGTCGTGTATTTCCCTTGCAGGATGTGCGAATAGCACTCTGCCTATTCCGAACATTGCGTCATTGGGACTTGCCCATTCCATGTGCACCCTGTATTCTGGTGGTGTGGGTTTGGCTTCCTCATATGTGAATGATCCTTCCTGCTGGGTTGGAACCTCTCCACCTGATTCTAGCGATTCGTGTATACCCTTGGATTTCAGCTGGAATGAACCTACTGCAGATACACCCACTTCTTTCAGTATCATGTATCCTAAGAATCCTGGTGCATTCTCGAAATCTTTCATGACCTCAACTATTGTTGATTCAAACTCCTTTTCACTTCCCTTCTTTACAGTATGCTCTGACAATGCAATAGTTCTCTGACCATAGGGCATTGATATTGGAGGCACACCGGACGGATCCCCTGCAGCGAATTTCTTTCCGAACATTACTGTGAAGTCTGCCATTTCTGTGTTCAATGGCATGCTTGCGTCCACTATTTCATATAACGGTTCCCATGGCCCGTAAACTACCTGTGAAAGGCAGGATGAGCAAAGCCTGAATATTGATGAGAAGTTTTCCCTGTGCATATCCTCATGGTCTTTTATGCTCTTCCACATTGTGTACTGGTAAACGTTCATTGTATCCATCTTGGTCATATCCATGGATCCTCCACCCCATCTTGTTCCCATGGGTATTATTCCGAACTGCATATGGTTCTGGAAACCAACGAAACCTGGATGCCTGGCAGTTACCTGGCATACTTTTGGACCAACCTGCTGGAACATCTGCATGGTCGTATCGTTATTCAACATCTCGACCTCATTTATTGCTACATACGGTTTAGGCATTTTTTGTCACCATATATTAGATTAATATGTCATATTTAAGCTTTATTATTCATAAATATGACTTTTTCTGATTATTAATGCTAGCATTTGAATTCATTCTATATACGCTTAATTTCGCAATAAATATTCTACTATGGTAAAAAAATATATATATTTCAGCATATACCTAAATTAACTTCTGATTTTTTATTTTTTCATTTAATTTTCATTATTATTATATACTTTTCATAACTGGGAATATTACAATAAAATATTTATATCCATACAACATTAATACTCATGGTAAGCAATGCAATAGAGAATAACAAATCGTATTATTTAAAATCACTGTCGCTGGAGGACAAATTTTCAAGGCTGGATGCCTGGTACAAGGTTGATTTTCTGATTGATAATAACATCATGACAAAGGAATATGTGGTAGAAAATAAGGGGTATTTCCTTGATCTCCTGACCACAACCGATGAAATGGTAAAGGTACATGCATGGGTTCTAGCCAGAAGGTTTGCAGATGCTGGATACATAACAAAGGAGGATATAGATAAAAGGAAATCATATCTGATGCCATATGTGCAGAGTGGGGACCTAACAGCATGGTGGAACGCTGTGGACCTGATAAAGGGCGGATATATAGATAGCTCATATATCAGGCCATACAAAAATGTATTTATTGAAAGCCTTAAAAGTGAAAATCCAGGAATAGTCAGTGATGCATGGCATATGGTGCCCATGCTGACAGGCGCTAAAATTTTAACCGAATCGGATTATGAGGATAATAAAAAATATTTATTCAACGTTTTGAAATCTTCAAATCAGTATATAAGGCTTAATGCGTGGGAAACCATAATAGACCTGGGGGAGAAGGGGGTATTGCAGAAAGAGGACATACTGCCATTCAGGGATCGTGCAAAAGAGCTCATAGAAGGGGATGACCTGATAAAATTGACGTCACTGTTCGACACAAGCAAAGACGATTTCCTTCTCAGGTTAAAAAGCCTGGACCTGATCCAGTGATAAATTCATTCCTGCATAAAATCTGCAACATTTATTGCAGATGTGAATATTCCCAGATAGAGCGGAACTCTATTCTCACCTTTCTCTATTGAATAATCTTCTCCATTCATAGATATTGAGAATTTATTGATTTTCAGGTTAATATTTACCTCACCATTTTTAAAAACCTCCGGTATGGCCTCATCCAGGGGATTGAACCACTTCAGTTTGTCAATGGGAACAGGTTTCACCATTAACCCGGTTTTGCCATGCAAACTGAATGGGAACCGTATAAGCCTATGAATATCAGTTGTAACCGGCTCATCTATTTCAGCCAGTGCATTTTTTTTAAAATCCTGAAGGAGTTTCCCCAGCATAATCCTGTCATAGTCAATAGACGCATTTTCATTGCTGTTGCCTTTTTTTATAAGCAATTTGAACTTGTTGCCCTGGGCTTTTTTCAAAAAATCTACAATCTTCTCTCCGTTGTAGAACTTCTCAAGATAATTCATATAGTTCCACCAGGATTTGCCAAAAACAGATTTGATATAATTCTCATCTATATTACTGTAAAAATCTGCAATATAGTTATTGAACCTTCCCAGTATACCATAATTGAAATAACTGTCATCAAGCATTTTGAGGTCTTCTATGTTGAGTCCCTCTATACGTATATAATCGCCGATATCTCTTCTCGAATCGGAATCCATTGTGTAAATTTTATCATTTTCCACGTGTACATGGTAACCCCTCCCTCCGGAAAAATAAAGTCTTATATTATTTTCCCCGAATCCAAAATCGTTCATGAGCATATCCAGCAACCTGAGTGTATGCTTTTTGACCTCAGCAAGAATTTCCATATAGGTCATTCTGTTTGCCCCCTCTATATGATCCGCATCAAGATCAAATATGAGCTCGGCACCTAGCCATTCTTTTTCCATCATTTTATGCTGATCAGGGAACCTGTAGTATGCCGAGGAATAGTAAAGATGCCGCGGCACATACTGCCTTACAAATCTTTCAATAGGTTTCTGACCGGAAAATTTTTTGTGTCTTATCATGGTTCCGTTGAACGGGATAAATCCGATTTCCCGCTGAAATAGCATATCCGGTATACCCAGTGAGTTTGTGGAATAATACTGCCTAAAATACTGTTTCAAAATGTCATCCGGCACAGCCTACCATTTAACCAAATAATATAATTATTTCCTTCCTGCCCAACTTCAAACTCTGTTCTAATTTCCTTAATTCAAATATACAGCAGTTATCTATAATCAATAAATTTATAATATCAAACAGTATCGTATTTCGATGATAGGCGTTGCTATAAATGGTTACGGCACAATAGGCAGAAGGGTTGCATATGGCGTTTCCGTTCAGGATGATATGTATGTCACAGGAATAGTAAAAAATACACCGGATTATGTTACAAAACAGGCATCCAGATATTATAACATATATGTGCCTGACAGTGATAAGAAAAAGGAATTTGAGGAAAGTGGTATTAAAGTAAAGGGGACACTTAAAGATCTCCTGGCTGAATCTGATATTGTTATTGATGGAACACCGGAAGGAAGCGGCGAAAAGAATTTAAAACTTTATAAAGAGTATGGAATCAAGGCAATTCTTGAGGGCGGTGAAAGGAGTGATGCAGCTGAATCCAGTTTTAATGCCTATTCAAATTATGCAGATTCCATGGCAAAAAATTATGTTAGGGTTGTATCATGCAATACAACGGCACTTGCCAGAACCCTTACACCGATACGTGACGCTTTCGGGATTGAAAGTGCCAGTTCCACAATACTTAGAAGGGCAACAGATCCCAACGATAATAAAAAAGGCCCAATAAATGCCATAGAGCCATCCATGTCATATCCATCACATCATGCAGGAGATTTAAAAACAGTAATGAAGGACATAAATATAGAAACCACTGCAGTCAAGGTTCCTACAACCTTAATGCATGTACACGTAATAAATCTGGAACTTGCTTCCCAGCCCGGCACACAGGAGGTTCTAAATGCCCTGTCACAGAAGAGGAGAATCATACTGCTGAATGGCGGCGAGAAAATAAATTCAACAGCACAGGTTATGGACTATGCAAGAGAACTTTCAAGAAATAGATCAGATCTGTATGAGATTGCAATCTGGAAGGAGAGCATAAATATTTATAAGAACAGACTGCATTATATACAGGCAGTTCACCAGGAAAGCGATGTTATACCTGAAAATATAGACGCTGTAAGGGCAATGTTCGGCATGGAACAGAACCTATCGGTGAATAAAACAGATGCCTCACTTGATATAAAAGGAGTTGAATATTAAAATGGCTAAAGAAAAAAAGATTGATGACACAGAAGACTTAACTGAAAAAAAGAACCTTACGATAGAAGACCTGCCCGGTGTAGGAGAGGCAACCGCTGACAAGCTGCGTGAAAATGGATATGATGATATTATGCAGATCGCAGTAGCATCCCCGAAGGACCTTGCTGATATCAGTGGTATTGCAGAGGGAGCAGCAGTTAAGATTATTGCAGCTGCCAGAAAATACGCAGATGTGGGTAATTTTGAAACCGGTGAGGAAATTTTGCAGAGAAGGAAGGAGGTTTTAAAATTATCAACCGGTGCGCAGGGACTGGACAACCTTATAGGTGGAGGCCTTGAAACACAGTCTATTACGGAATTCTTCGGTGAATTCGGTTCTGGCAAAACCCAGATAATGTTGCAGCTTGCTGTCAATGCAACAATACCAAAAGAACAGGGTGGGCTTGATTCTGATGTCCTTATAATAGATACAGAGAATACTTTCAGGCCTGAAAGGGTTATCCAGATGGCAAGGGCAAGGAACCTTGACCCGGACGAAACACTCAAAAGAATTCATGTTGCAAGAGCATACAATGCACATCATCAGATACTCCTTGCAGAGAAGGCTGCGGAAATTGCAAAGGAATTTCCAATTAAACTACTTATAGTGGATTCCCTTACATCGCATTTCCGTTCTGAATATGTGGGTAGGGGGTCGCTAGCTGAAAGGCAGCAGCTACTGAATAAGCATATGCATGACCTGCTAAAATTCGGAACAATATATAATGCCGTGATAGCAGTTACAAATCAGGTATCTGCAAACCCGGCGGTATTCTTCGGAGACCCAATGACACCCATAGGCGGAAACATAGTCGGGCATACAGCAACCTTCAGGATATATCTGAGGAAGGCCAAGGCAGGCAAAAGAATTGCAAGGCTCATAGATTCTCCATACTTACCGGAGGGTGAGGCAGTTATAACCCTGACAGAGGACGGTATCATAGATGGTACCTAAAATAATTTTGTAACCTGTATATTACCCATTGGCTCTTCCTGGTAGAGTTCTACCTTTCCAGATTTCTGGAGGAAGAGCAGGTATAAAATAAAATTTGCCCTTTCTGCTTTTGTGTTTCCCCAGTAATCTTCCACAAAAAATGGATTCATATATTTACCTATTTTTGACAGGGTTTCCTCTATGCCCTGTTCTATTGTATCAGTGTTGGAGTGTGATATAATATCCTCATCAATGTCAGCATCATAATATTCCTCAGGTTCTTTTTCAGGTTTCTTTTCCCTGCTTTTATATACCTTTTTCATAACCGTTAAAAATTCTGTTATTGTAACTCTGGCTGCTTCCCTGTGAAATACAGGAACATTCAGGTCTGGCATGGAACCCATAGTGGAGTCGTCCACATCATAATTTTCAGTATTGTCACTTAATTCTTCATAACTTTCTTCTACAGGTTCATCAATGGCGCCCATCATCATTTTCATGCTTTTTTCGTAGAGAACATGCCATGCGCTTGATATTAAAATTCCAGCAACCTCAAAATTTTCATTTCTTTCCCGGAAAAACAGATCCTTAAATTCTGAAATATTTACGCTCCAGGGATCAAGTTTTCCAGTCAAAACCATACGGAATATTTTGGACACAGTTTCTGAAAATACGTCCGGATAGCTAATATTCTCCTCAACTTCATTCAGAATTTCTGTGTAATACTGAATATCCTCACCCATATCCTGGGTGATCATAGCTTTAAGTATCTCTTCCCTTTCCAAGGTCTTCACCCACCTTTTTTTGAACTATCTTTGTATTTCCACGCCCATCTGTGGTTACTCCTATTATATTGTCTGCAAATTTTGACACTGCACCCTTCAGTGATACCATTACAACCTGTGAGCTTCTTGAGTTCTCCCTGAATAGTTCTCCTACGTGCTCGGCGTTATGCCCGTCCAGGAACATATCCACCTCGTCAAGGTAATATACAGGTGATGGATTTTTTATCTGGAATGCCAGTATAAGTGCAAGAACAGCCACACTCTTCTCCCCACCGCTAAGCGCATCTATTTTTATCATCTGTTTTCCGCTGGGTTTTACCTTTATATAAACTTCGGCATTTAAAGGATCTTCCCTGCTTGTGATTTCAAGGTTTGCCTCTCCTCCCTCGGACAGCCTCGCATATAACTTTTTGAACTGTTCATTAATGGTATCAAGGAGTTCCAGGAATTTTTTCTTTTCATCCTCTATTATCTGATTCTGCAATTCTATGAGGTCATTTTTTTCATTTAATAAAGTTTTATATTTAGATTCAGTACTGTTATAACGCTGCATTTCGTTATCATACTGCTCAATTGCCTTCATATTCACTGCTCCCAGTTCCTCTATTTTCCTTGTGTTTTCAGAAATTTTCTTATTTACATCGTTGATGCTGATCCTGAAATCAGTAAATTCTACACTGCTGTTTTCTATTTCATACTTGATAGTATCAAGCTGGAATGATATATTTTCTATCTTTGCATTAAGGGAAGCTATGATAGTTTTCTTATTGCTTATCATATCATCATTTTTTCTTATGCTGTTAAAAATGTTATCCTGTTCCGTGGACAGTCTCGATTTTTCCCTGTACAGATCTCCAGATCTTGATTCTATCTCATTCTGTTTCTGTTTATTTTCCAGAAGCTCTACCTGCATGGAATCCAGTTCCTGATTATACTTCTCGATTAATTTCTTATTATCTGAAATTTCCCTCTCAAGGCTCTCTATCTTTTCTGCAAGTTCCTGGCTTTTCTCCTGGAAATGCCCTATTTCAGTTTCTATCTGGGCGAGATTATTTGAATAATTCTCCCTGCTTTTCTGTGCTTCTCCCAGCTCATTTTCCATCTGTTTCTCTATTTCAACGTTTTCTGGGGCAAGCTCCTTCAACTTTTTAAATAATTTTTCCTTCCCCTTTTCAAGTTCAAATACCTTTAGTTTGATTTCATTTTTTCTGAATTCGAAATTCTTCTTCCTTTCCTCAGCATCAGCAATTTTAATATTTATATCCTTTATTCTTTCTCCTGAGGACTTTACTGCATTCTCAGAATCCTGCATCTGTGCCTGGTAACTGGCTATGTTGCTATTTGATATGTCTCTCTTTCTTGTTAACTCTGCAAGTTTTGTTGAAATTTCACTGTTTTTTTTCTCAATAATGCTTATCTCACTTTTCAACATTTCATTGCTGCCCTCCAGATCGGATATAGTTTTTAAAATCCTGTTTGCAAGAAGCTCATCATTTTTTATTGATCCACCGGTCATTGCACCAGATGGTTCAAAGACATCACCCTCCAGGGTAACAATACGGACACCGGTCATGTGCTTTCTGGCATGTTCCATTGAATCCATCAGCACAGTATCACCGAAGGCATATTTTATGGCTTTTTCAAATTTTGAATCATAATCCACAAGGTTCCTAACGAAATCTATGGCCTCACCAGAATTGACAAGATCTACTGCACGTTGCCGGTCAGACCCAGATGATATTTTATTCAGAGGTATGAATGTTAACCGTCCAAGTCTTCTTTCCTTTAAATCTTCAATGCAGTTCTGTGCAACCCGGTCATCTTCAACAACTATAGAATTAAGGCGACCGCCGGCAGCAACACTTATTGCATTTGTATATTTCTCGTTATATTCAATAAGTTTTGAAATGGTTCCATATATCCTGTCATCATCCTCCATAAGATTATTAATTTCTTTCATGGCCGAAGATGCACTGCTTCTGTAATTGAGGCCACGTAGCTCTTTTTCTTTGTTCCTGATCTCTATATCGTTGTTATTCTTCGCAGTAATAAGATCGTTTAATTTGTTTCTGATGGTCATAAACTCAGAGTTAACAGAATTAATTTCTCTGTTATACCCTTCTATATTGCCTTTCAGATTATCTATCTTCCATTTAAAATCCTTTATTTTTACTGTTTCATCCTTTATTTTTTCCTCATGTAGTGTGAGTTCCCTTGAAAGTGATGATATCTCCTTCTCTATTGAACTGATATCATTATCATTTATAAGCAGGCTATTGTTTGATTGAATTTCTTTATCTATGCTGCCAATTTTATCATTGATCTCCCGTGCCATTCTGGAGTTTTCGTAATTTTCCTGCCGGAATCTGTTCAATTCCTCATTTATCTTTTTTATGCTGTTTTCAGCCCCTCTGAGATAGGATTCATAATTTTTCTTCTCCTTTATCTTCTTCTCGAGCTGTTCCTGATTGAAAGCATACGCATCTCTGGATGTCCTGATTCTTGACTCTGAATTAGTAACACTTTCCTTAAACGTTCCAATTTTTGTACTGTTTTCAGTAATCCTTATTGTCAGGTTTTCTATCAGTTGCCGGATTTTAACTATCTCCGTTCCTCCGATTGCGTCCAGTTGTTTCTGTATTTCTTCTATTCGATTTGCAATTTCATCCTTCCTCTGCTGGAGGGTATCATTTTCCGTTTCCAGATTGTGAATATCTACGTTATTCTGGGAAATATTCCCATTATACATAGAAAGTTCCTGGGTCAATCTCTCCCTGTCCTTAACCTTCAAATACAGTTTAAGCTCGTTTAATTCCTTATTGATAGTATTGTACCGGATAGCGTTTTCCCGGTCTACACCAAGAACGTTAAGCACATTTTTTATTTCTCCCAGGACCGCATCCATACTGTTTAAATTCTCATTCAATCCATTAATATCTTGCTGGGCACTTTCGATACGTTCTTTATAACTTTCAATTCCGGCTATTGATTCAAAAAGTTTTCTTCTCTCAGCACCGGTCATCTTCACCATATTATTTATATCTCCCTGAAGGACAAAGCTGTAAGCATCGAGATATATGTGGAAGCTATCTATAAGTTTAAGGACGTCGTTTCTTGTGGATCTTCTGTCATTTATATAATAATTTGACTTATATTCTCCACCGGAATAGGTAATTTCCCTCTTTATTGCGTATCTGGTGCCATCATCAGCAATAACATTTAATGTAACATAACAATGCTTCTTCGGTGGATTAGTTTTATGTATAAAATCTTCAAGTTTATCTACCCTCACGGTTTTATTTGACCTGATTCCGAGAACAAACAGCATGCTGTCTCCAATATTGCTTTTTCCTGATCCATTTGGCCCTATAATTACTGTAAAACCCTGATTTACCTTAATAATTTGTTTGTTTCCATACGATTTGAAGTTTTCCATTTCTATAGAGTCAACAATCATTATGTATGACAACGAGCATAACTATATGTATTTTGCGTTATATAGCTGGAATTAGTATTTAAGGCAGGCATAAACAATTAATGCCAAATAATTTCTACAGAAATGTATGACAATCAACATCAAAAACATCACATTCTCAAGATATACAATTTCTGTTTCTTTATAATTTATTGGAACATTATATGATACTTAATAGTTGATTGATATATCATTCTATTTATTTCCAGTTATTACAAATATAATTCGATTAATAATATTTACATATAGTAATAATTCTCCAAATTTGATAAAATTAAAATATTTGTATGAATTAATTATTTATGGCAAAAGTAGTACTTACCTCGGATAGGGGGACTTTCACGAACTATGGTGGGGTTTCCGTAATGGGTTATGTAGCATGCATGCCAAACAACGTTGTACCAAAAATTTTGATGGATAAATTTTTCGACCCTCCGGCACGGTATAAGAACGGAGAACCTCTGTATGTCCCGTATCCTCTTAGAAAACTTGAGGCTGCACTTGTCAAAAATGGCATAGAGGATATAAAAATAGTTGCACCTGAAAGGCTTGAGGATAATATTGGTGATGATACAAAGGTTCTGGGAATCAATGTCCATGACCCGTACGGGCTGAGTCCTGTAACATTCAAATTAACAATGCTATTCGGTGGTCAGATGAGCTGGACCGCCAGATATTTTCAGGAACTTGAAAAGAAGGTAATACAAATCAAGAAAAGATACAGCCTGAAGGTTATTGTGGGAGGCCCTGCAGCCTGGCAGATCGGACTAAAAAGGCCGGATTATATTGATACTGTTTTCAATGGGGAGGCTGAACTGGATTTTCCTGTACTGGTAAAAAAGGCACTTAATGACGATCAGCTTCCAAGGGAAATAACCGGAAGAATGCCGAAAGTTGAGGATATCCCTGAGATCATAAAACCTGGCAGATTCGGAGAGGTACAGGTTACCAGGGGATGCCCCAGAGGGTGTTCATTCTGCTCTATTACGCCGGAAACATACCGTACAATACCAATGGACAGCATAAAAAAGGAAATAAAACTATACATGGACAGCGGATATAAAGACATAGAATTGATTACAGATGATATTATGCTTTACGGCCAGAAGAAACTGGGAGTAAACCATGAAGCCCTGGTAGATCTCTTCACAACAACCAGGAACATGGGTGCCAGATATATTACATTTCCACACATATCTGCACCTGCAGTTCTTACATCGCCCGATACTGTATATGAAATTTCAGACATCGCCAGACTTAAGGAGTACGGTGCCGAGGCGCCAGTTGTTGGCCTTGAAACCGGAAGCACCAAAATAATGCATAAATACATGAATGCCAAACCATTCCCATGGAAACCGGAGGACTGGAAAGATGTAATTTTGAAGGCAACTCCCATAATGAATAGGGCCAGCATATTTCCCTGTTATACAATGACAATTGGCTATCCTGAGGAAAACGATGCAGACCTTGATCAGAGCATTGACATGGTAAATTCCATAATTGAGAATAATTTTACTGCATGGGTATTTCCCCTGCCAGTTATACCAATGACATCATCCAGAATAAGCAAAAATCCATTCCCCTACATGGAAAAATTGCCATCCAAATACTGGGAGCTGCTTTACCTATCATGGAAATATAATTTCAAGACCACCAGAAAAATCATACCGCACATGGTTGATAGATTAAATCCTATAACAAGGGGTATACTTAACCTGATGACGGATACCGTTTTCAAAAATCTTGATAAGATATTCCTTCAGCTGTCTGAAACCAAGGGACAGAAATCCCGTGATTTCGCAACAGTAAACCTGAATACAATTCCTGGATTCTTTAAGACGGTGTACTGGATCACGAGATACGGCATAAATGACCGGATTAGAACAAAAAAAGAAAAGGCAAATCCGGGAGCCAGCTCTGGCGCATAATCAGCCTCCTGACTACTTTTTTTGATTAATCTATGGGGCTATAAATTTCTGTCCAATTTTATAAATTGAACTAAAATGGATAAAACATTTAAAACATGATGGACTATTAAAAATATGAACTACATAGAATCACATTTCGAAAATATGCTTTCAGGCAAAAAGGTTATTATCGCCAGTTCTGCGAGTATTTCAATATATAGAATTCCTGATTTAATTAGAGATATCAAGCGCGAAGGTGCCAAAACTGTCTCTGCAATGAGCAGGTCTGCTGTTTCAATGATAGGAAAAACTATAATGGAATGGGCAACAGGAAATCCTGTTGTTACTGAAATAACTGGAAACATAGAACACATTTCCATGTTCGATGAAAACACTGTGCTCCTCGTTGCACCAGCATCGTATAATACAATCGGGAAAATGGCAAGAGGCATTTCAGATAGCATACCATCATTATTCTTTTCCTATGCCCTGGGGCATGGAAACAAGATTGTTGTTGTCCCTGCAATGCACAGGGATATGATGGAGAATCCTGTAAATAAGGAGAATATAGAGACTCTCAAAAAAATGGGAGTACTTGTGGTTGAACCTGAGTACGATGATACCAAGGCAAAACTTGCTGACAATGATAGGATTATAGACCACCTTTGCAGAGCCATTTACGGCGATGAACTAAGTGGTAAGAAAGTGCTAATAATATCTGGAAGAAGTGAACTTCCAATAGATCAGGTGAGGGTAATAACTAATAGATCCTCAGGCTATACAGGCTACTGGATGGCAAGAAACGCTTTCCGGCTCGGGGCTTCTGTAATAACTTATGTAGGCAATTCCCAGTATAGCATACCATCATATGTAACTTATATGGAGAAATACAACCTGAAAGAAATTATCATAGAAACAAACACGTATATAACCATTGAAAAATATGATTATATCCTGATGCCAATGGCTTTGATGGATTTTGATACACAGGAAAATAAGGGGAAACTTGACAGCGGAAAGGATCAGAATATTATATTAACTCCCAGGCCCAAGGTAAGGGACAGAATAAGGGATATGGCCCCAGGATCCCTCATGGTTCTATTTAATCTTGATAGCGAAAAATCCTTTGATAAGAAAAAATTTGAAAAATCGGATCCTGACATTATTATACTAAACAGCTTTGATAAATCACCATTCGGAGAAACAAACAATGATTATATAATTGTCAGTGGTAAGAAAAGGGATGAACTTAAAAATATGAATAAGGCTGATTTGTCCCTTGAAATATTCAGAAGACTAAAGAATATGAAAAGAGACCCTGGAGAGCCCGGTATGAATTCACTTATACTTTGAGTTCAGTACGGGTTGATTAAGTATAATTTTAATATATATTCCTTAAATATAGAAAAAATTAAAATCGTATAACATATTCAATAATAATGCCTTTCATAATATTTGTGGACTTTGATTATTTCTATGCACAGGTGGAGGAAATAATGAACCCATCCATAAGGGATAAACCTGTAGTAGTTTGTGTCTACTCCGGCAGAACTGAGAACAGCGGTGCCGTTGCAACTTCTAACTACATAGCAAGGTCTCTGGGCATAAAATCCGGGATGCCCCTTCCTCAGGCCCTGAAGGTTGGCAGGGATAAAGCTATATTCCTGCCTATCAGGCGTGATTTTTATAAGGAATTTTCAGATAGGGTAATGAAAACCATATCATCCTATTCAGATAAAATGGAAATCGCGAGCATTGATGAGGCATATATAGACGTAACAGAGGAGTGTGATAATTTTAATGAGGCTGTCGCCCTTGCCGGCGAAATTAAGGAAAAAATATTTAAAACTCATGGTATGCAAGCATCTGTAGGGGTATCAGTAAACAAGGTTATAGCAAAAGTTCTGGGCGATATGGCAAAACCTGACGGATTAAAATATATTGATCCGGAACATGTGGATGAGTTCCTTGACACACTTGAAATTACCAGAATTCCAGGGATCGGTTCTGTCCTGTCATCCAGATTGAATGATGCAGGTGTATATTATATACGTGATATATTGAAGGCAGATCCTGCCGGAATGACGGAAATCCTTGGAAATGCAAAATATAACTATCTAATTGACATCGCTGAAAACAGATATAGCAAGCCTGTAGAAGAACGTGTTAGAAAAAACTTTGGCAGGTACATGACCCTTCAGGAAAATACCAGAAATCTCGATATAATTTTACCAGTAATTAAAAAGGCTGTGGATTTTGCATATGAAAAGGCACCAGGAACGCCTGGAGAGATTTCTGTGATAGGCATTATGGAGGACCTTGATATAGTTTCCAGATCCTATACATCTGGAAGAATTACAAAAGAAAATGCCTATACAATTGCCAACACTCTTTTAAATAAAATACTGGTGGAAGATGATAGAAATTTCAGGCGTGTTGGCATTAGGCTCGGCAGGATAACAAATAACGAAAGCCTTGACGATTTTTTCGGTGTTTAGATGAAAATACGCTGGAATTCAGGCAGGTATATCAATATATACGAAATTGAAACAGATCCAAAAAACCGGGACACATTGATGGGAGAACTGCGTAAAAACGATCCATTTGTTTACGACCTCAGGGTGGAATCACATAGAATAGAGCTTTCCTATTTTTATCACATTAACAGTAAAACCATGAAAAGAATGGGGACAAACTTTTTTACATCCAGAATTGATTTTTTGCAGGGGGCAACATCATTCAACTTCGCACTTTACCTCATTAAGGGTGAGCGCTACTGGGAGGCGCACGAGGTACTGGAAAATCAGTGGCAGGCATCAACAGGAATAGAGAGAGTTACATACCAGTACATAATACTTTTATGCGTTGCCGGTGTACATATGCAGCGTGGCCATAGTGCAGTAGCCAGAAATGTGATAGAAAGGGCAAACAGGTTGAAAATACGTGATACAATTAATAATATAGATGTTGCCTCTATAAAGAGGGAAAAATTATTAAATCCATTTATTCCATTGAATACGCTTGTGGGATGCCCTTAGTACTGCAGTGTATGAACACATCTTCTCTTTCATGAAAGGCGTGTAGAAATAGGTAGAATTTTATTAAAATTATAAATTAAATATAAGAATTTCCATGTTAATATCTCAAATTTATTATTATAAAATTTTGCCATTCTATAACTTTCTAAGCATATCCAGGTAATCTGTAAGGTCTTCATAATCACGGATAAGATGAAGTATATCTATTCCAAGTGCCTCCATCATGGTAAGTGCCAGTGATAGGTTTTCCTCATTTTCTTCCGAGAGTTTTTGAGTATTCAACTTATCATATATCTCATTAAAATTCTTTTCTGCCTGCCCTCTGAATTCATCCAGTTTCCCTGTAATGTCTTCCTCTCTTTTCTTCATTTCTTCTGTGCTATCCATCGGTCAAAATTAATAAAAAATATAAAGTCTTTTGGTTATTCCATCACCGCCCCCATGGATGAGGATGTAACCAGTTTCGCATACTGGTTCAGTAATCCTGTTTTATATCGAATTTCAGGTTTCTTCCACTCCTTAAGTCTGTTTTTTATCTCATCCTCATCTACCAGGAGGTTTATTTTTCTGTTAGGGCCGTCTATCTCTATCATATCCCCGTCACGTACAATTGCTATTGCGCCTCCATCCATGGCCTCAGGTGCTATATGGCCTATCATTATTCCCCTTGTGGCACCGGAGAACCTTCCATCTGTGATGAGGGCAACGCTGTCCCCCAGGCCTTCTCCTATGAGTTCAGAAGTTACAGAAAGCATTTCCCTCATGCCTGGGCCGCCCTTCGGGCCCTCATATCTTATAACTACTGTATCGCCTGGCTTAATTTTCCTGTCTTTTATGGCCCTGAAAGTTTCTTCTTCTGAATCAAAAACTTTCGCAGGGCCCTTGTGGTACTTTACCTTAGATGCAGAGCTTTTAAAAACTCCTCCTTCGGTAGCCAGGTTTCCTTTCAGGATGTTTATGCCGCCATCATGGCTGTATGGTTTATCGAATTCAGAAATTATATTACCCTGTGTATAAATTTTTATATCCTGCAAATTTTCCTTAATGGTTTTTCCAGTTACAGTCATCTGATCGCCATTCAAAAGCCCATGTTCGAGCAATACCTTCATCAGAACAGGGACTCCACCTATTTTGTTCAGGTCAGCCATAACGTACTCGCCGGATGGTTTCATATTTACGATTTCCGGGACCTTCCTGGAAATTCTGTCAAAATCATCAAGGGATAGTTTCAACCCTGCCTCATGCGCAATTGCCAGTAGATGTAATACCGCATTTGTCGATCCTCCAGAGGCCATCAATACTGTTATGGCATTGTAGAATGATTCCTCAGTAAGTATATCCCTGGGTTTTAATCCGTTCTCTATAAGATGCATTACTGCTTCTCCAGTCTGATAGGCGTATTTCTGCTTTGCACCGTCAACTGCAGGGGGAGACGCACTACCAGGAAGCGCCAGCCCAAGCACTTCAGTCATCATTGCCATCGTATTTGCTGTATAGAGGCCACCACATGCTCCTGCTGTAGGTATAGCATTATCCTCCATGAGCTTAAAATCTTGCTCTGTCATTTTGCCATTCATATACGCCCCAACCGCCTCAAATAAATCTCCGACGGCGATCTGCTTTCCCTTGAAGTAGCCGGGCAATGTGGTTCCTGAATACATTACGATGGATGGAATATTCATTCTGGCCATGGCCATCATCATCCCTGGTGAGGTTTTGTCACATCCAGAGAGCGCGGCAAAACCGTCATAACCATGGGCATTTACTGTTAATTCAATTGTATTGGCAATAAGTTCTCTGCTAACAAGTGAATATTTCATTCCCTCGGTTCCCATGGCAATTCCATCTATGACAACCGGTGTTGTAAAAACCCTTGGAGTGCCACTTTTGCTTCTTATTCCCTCCTTTGTGTGGTTGGCCAGTGACAGAACATGTATGTTGCATGGCCCCGCTTCATTCCATGCGGCTGCAACGCCCACCATATAATTTTTTAGGTCACTGTCATTCAATCCCATTGCCTTCATAAACGCACGGTTCGGTGATCTTTCCGGTCCGGCGTATGTCGTATCTGAACGCTTCATTTTGAAATAAAAGGCATTATTATATTTAACATTTTTTAATTATTTACTAATTAGCAATAAAAATAACACAATAATTAAATATTGCATATACATAAACCATATTACCTGTTGTTATTACTGCGGATTCATCATGCATGTCTGAATTTAACTATCATGGGGTTCCCTGTTAATGATTTCGGGTAACGGTGGTAAATTTGAAAAGCGTGAGTAGGTTTATCTAACATCTGTGGCGTATTTTTCCAGAATAGTTTTAGAAGTAGCTTGTCAGTGAGTTTTAGTTTTTTCAGGAGTGTTTTATATGAAAGGTTCTGAATTACTTGTTAAATCTATGAAGAGAGAGGGTGTAAAAGATCTTTTTGGTATCCCCGGGCTGTACAACATGCCATTATATGACTCGTTCATTGAAGACGTGGAATCGGGTGAACTGAGGCATATACTGATGCGGCATGAGCAGGCAGCTGCCCACGCAGCCGATGGCTATGCCAGGGCTACCGGAAGGCCCGGAGTCCTGACTGCAACTGCCGGTCCCGGAGTGACCAATATTGTTACCGGCCTGATTACGGCATACCAGGATTCTTCTCCGGTTGTTGCAATCACAGGAGCTGTAAATAGAAATGCCATGGGAAAGCTTTCCTTCCAGGAATCAGATACTCTTGGAGTGTCTTTCCCTGTAACGAAATATGCTGTGGAGGTTAAAACCATAGAGGAAATCCCTGTATGGGTCAAAAATGCATTTTATATCGCGTCTACTGGTAGGCCAGGCCCGGTTGTTGTTGACGTGCCGAGAGATGTACAGATGGAGGATATAGAGAATGTTAATTATCCTGAGACAACCAATTTGCATTACAGGTCGTTCCAGACTGTAGTAGATAAGGACAAGGTCAGGCAGATGGCGCTTAATCTCATGAAGGCAGAAAAACCTGTACTGCTGGTGGGTACCGGGGTTGTATGGGCAAATGCCACAGATGAGGTACTGAAATTATCTGAATTCCTTGGATGCCCTGTTGTATCAACACTTCCTGGAAAATCTGCGATTCCGGCAGATTATCCGCTTTATGTTGGTGCCATGGGATACTATGGCCGGGCAGAGGCGAGTATGGTTGCCCTGGAGTCAGATCTCCTGCTTGCCATAGGAGCCAGATTCAGTGACAGGACATTTACATCCTACGATGAAATGAAAGATACAAAAAAAATATTTATGTCTATAAATCTTGACCCTACAGATTTTTCCAAGGGTATAAAGCCTGACGTTTCCATGGCCGGAAATGCCCGGGTGCTTCTGCAGGAACTTCTAAATGACCTGTCTGTCATGGGTCGTAAAAAGGCAAACTATGCATGGAATCGCAGAATAAATGAGCTTAAGGATTATTATTCACAGTATTCCCATCCCCCTGATGATGGCTATATGCGGCCGTGGCAGATCCTGAAAGCACTGAGAGAGGCACTGCCAAGGGATGCCATAATGACAACAGGCGTTGGGCAGCACCAGATGTGGGCAGAAACACATTGGGAAAACCTCGAGCCAAGATCCTTCTTTTCATCCACAGGCATGGGAACAATGGGATTCGGTCTCCCCTCTGCCATGGGTGCGAAGGTTGGCAGGCCAGATAAGGTGGTTGTTGACTATGATGGCGACGGTTCCTTTATGATGACAGGAAATAACCTCGCCACCGCAGTAGATGAGCATATACCTGTAATAGCAGTGGTCAATGATAACCGGACACTCGGCCTTGTGAGACAGGTTCAGGATATGTTCCAGAATAAGAGAATAGTGGGCGTGGACTATGGGAATTCACCTAATATAATGAAATACGCCGAATCGTTCGGTGCCGATGCCTTCGAGGCGCATAATTACTCCGATATAATGGAGTATGTCAGGACGGCTATAAGGGAGAATGTTCCTACAGTGATACGTGTTCCGGTGGATAAGGAAGAGCTTGCGCTTCCCACACTTCCGCCGGGTGGAAAATTAAGCGAGGTGATTGTCAGTGACCCAAGAAAGAATAATAAAAATTGAGGCATATTACCGGGATCCCGGACTGGTTGAAAGAATAGCGGCAAACTTCAGGAGGTTCTGGCTGGATATAGGATGGATGCACATGGAGGCAGAGGAGAATGGAACATGTAGCATATACATGTCCATATATGACAGAAGTAAACTGGGCAATCTCGATCTTTCCATAATAACTTTGAGCAAAATGGTTGACATAGATTTTGTGGAGGAACTTGAGGGGGCCAGATACAATAAGTTCGAAATAGAATATAATAAATCAAAAAAATATGAATGGGGTGTTGTAAGTGAGTAAAATACTTGGTAATGTATATACAGATAATGATGCAGATTTGAAATATGTAAAGGACAAGAATATAGCTGTTCTGGGCTACGGAAGCCAGGGCAGGGCATGGGTACTAAATTTGATGGATTCCGGCCTAAAGGTAAAGCTGGGGCTCGAAAGGGAAGGCAATTCATGGAAAAAGGCACTGGAGGACGGGGTCAATCCTGTAAAGACTGAGGAGGCTCTTAAGGACGCAGATATAGTAATATTTCTGGTTCCGGACATGGTGCAGAGAAAAATATATAGTGAAAAGGTAAGGCCTGTTCTCAGGGATGGTATGGACCTTGTATTTGCCCATGGATTCAATATTCATTATAAGCTTATTCAACCACCTGAAAACGTGGACGTTTATATGGCTGCCCCGAAGGCCCCCGGCCCATCTGTGAGGGAGTTTTTTGTGAAGGGTGGAGGCGTTCCTGTTCTCGTCAGCGTACATCAGAACCATTCCGGAGAGGCCCTTGAGAAATCCCTGGCGATTGCAAAGGCGCTGGGTGCAACCAAGGCAGGGGTACTGGAGACTACGTTCAAGGAGGAAACAGAAACAGACCTTATGGGGGAACAGCTTGACCTTGTTGGTGGGTTAACCGCCATGCTAAGGGCAGCATTCCAGACAATAGTGGAATTAGGTTACAGGCCAGAAATGGCATATTTTGAGGCAATAAATGAAATGAAACTCATAACTGACCAGATATATGAAAATGGGATATCTGGAATGATGAGGGCAGTTTCCGATACTGCAAAATACGGAGGATTGACAGTCGGGCCATATGTAATCGATGAGGACGTGAAAAAGAGAATGAAGGAAAAGGCACAGAGAATACAGAGTGGCAAATTTGCAGATGAGTGGATAGAGGAATATGATGAGGGTTCCAAAAAATTAAAATCTCTCATGGACGACCTTGATAATTCACTGGAAGAGCAGGTGGGCAGGGAGCTCCGGGAAATAGTTCTCAGAGGCCAGCCTAAGAAATAATCTTATTATTTCATAAAAATAATTTTTATTCCCTATATAATGAAAAGCAGAAGCAGTATTGCCATGCCTATTATTATTGCGGTGAATACAAGGAGTTCCGTCTTTCTTGAGTAATATTTATTGTTATCCAGATCCTTCTCATTTGTAACGTATTCAACATATCCGTATGCAATGGTTATCATCCCAACAACTATCATTACCTCCCCTGCAATAAGTGAATCGCTGAATGATGACGTGACCTTCCCCTCCAGTGCATGGAGAAATATTACAAACTTTGCAATAACGAATCCGAATCCCATGAGAGATATGCCAGTTCTCATCCAGGCGAGAAAAGTTCTCTTGTTTGCAAAATGGTCTGTGTTGGAAGACATTTTAATTCAATGCCAAATTACAATATAATACTTATTATAAATTTTTGAGGGAGTCCTGTTCTGAATTATCCCTTGGGAAAAGGCTATCGCTGAGCCCATTTTCTTTAAGATAGTCAAAAATGTTATAATACAGCTTTCTTTTTTTGCCCACCATTGTGAACGTTTTGAAGTTGAAGCAAAGATGGCATGTCTGAACCCGAGATTCAAGGAAATAACACTCTCCAGAACGGTTAAAAACACATTTTTCCTCAATACCTCCATCTGCCATATATTGCTATATTTGTATTATATTAAAAAGTTTCTAAAAGAATACGCGTTTCCCGGAATATGTAAGTTTTGTTTTGCCGAATTCATCCATTTTCGTTAGCTGTTCAGAGGTGAAAACAGGTCCATCATGGCACACCTGGTAGCCGTTTATGGAGCATGAATCGCATATGCCTATGCCGCATTTCATTGATCTTTCCAGAGAGAACTGGCATTTCACATCCCTGCCCTTTATGTAATCAAAGACCGCCTTCAGCATAATTTCAGGGCCGCATGCATAAATCATATCAAAACTTTCTATATCGATTTCTCTCATGGCTTCTGTGGCGAATCCCTTAATTCCGGCTGTGCCATCATCTGTAGCAATGATCAGGCGATCAGGGTTGAATTTTGATGTGAGAATAATATCACTGGCAGTTTTCCCTGAAATAATCCCTGTGGTGCTTTCATTAACCAGAGGTACAAGCGGTGCTATACCGCTACCAGCACCAATAACAAGTTTTTTGCCTGTAATATTGTTGAACCCATTTCCATAAGGCCCCTCATAAAATATCCTATCCCCTGTTTTCATGCCGGCAATTTTCGCAGAGGCGTCACCATAAACCTTGACAGTGATACTTTTCGGGCTTCCGGTTGAGGAAAATGACAGGGGAATTTGATTTATACCAGGCACCCATGCCATAATGAACTGCCCTGGAATAATTCTGATATCATCGTAGAATTCAAGTGTATTTACATTTTCTGCCTCTCTTATATTTTCTGATACAGTGAAATATTTCATCTGATAGCCACCCCGACAAGGTCTTTTATGCTGTTAATTGAATTCATCTCCATATATTTCTTCAGTTCTTTGGAAAGATCAGTGAATAGAGAAACTCCATGGGATGAAATTGCCGATCCGATCTGGACTGCAGAGGCTCCAGCCATGATATACTCCAGAACGTCCTCTACAGTGTTTATACCTCCGACGCCTATTATATTTTTACCTGTCTCCTTCTTCACCTCGTAAACATATCGTATTCCCACAGGTTTTATTGACCTGCCACTGAGGCCACCATAAACGTTGCTAAGAACAGGCATTCTTGCATTTATATCAATTTTCATTGCCTTTATTGTATTAATAAGTACATATCCATCACATTTGGATGCGGCCCTGGCCTGTTCTATCATATCGGATGTATTGGGGGAAAGTTTTGCATAAACCGGAATATTTACATTTGATTTGACCTCTGAGACTACAGCAGATACCAGTTCAGGATCGGAACCAACCTCCATTCCATATCCGTTCACATGTGGGCATGAAAGGTTTAACTCAATGGCAGACGCACCGTATCCCTGCATTTTTTTTGCAAGGCTGGCGAATTCCTCCGGGGTCTGGGCAAATATGCTTCCTATGATCGGCTTACCCGCCTGCAATGCTATCTTTATCTCATTTCCATAATCCTCTATTCCTGGATTTGAGAGGCCGATTGCATTTATTGTATAATTATCATCGGAATAAATAACAGGTGGTTCGAACCCTCTTCTTTCGGAAGAACCAATAGATTTGGTCACAGCAGCGCCGGCACCGGATTCAAGTACTCTCTTTACTGTATAACCATTTTCATCCAGAATTCCCGAGGCCAGGATAAATGGGTTTTCCAGTTTTATTCCTATATCAGTTTCCAGCATATATGCCCCTATCTATTCCTGATATGTAAATAATTCTAATTATTGTTGCATCAGGTCATATGGGAAATTCTGGAGCTGTATGGAATTTTTAATTGGGAAGTTATTGTAATTATATGCCAGTATGTATGGAAGCATTATTTCCTTATCTGTTAGAAACATATTCCCACCCATTTCAGAAAAATATATGCAGGTATCAACATATTTATAGTTCATGGCTATGTTTTGAGTAAATGAAAGATAGCTGGATATCCTCTTGTATGTTAGATTGTTGTTTATTACTACCGTTGAGGCCCCATTAATTATTGTATCCATAAGGTCATTCTCTGTTTCAGGGTAGTTCATAATGGTAAGTTCAAAAAATTTCGAAAGTTCGCTATATAATTTAAGATTAAGGTATCTATGCCTTATGGCATCATAATCAATAACGAATATCGAGTCTACCTTTAACTTTAAAATCTGGAAAATGCTTTCATAGTTGGAAACCTTTCTATTCTCTATTGTTACACAGTACACAGAATTAACAATGTAAGGATACCTAATTAAACTTTTTATGAAATGAGTTTTAGAGAATATTAAAATTTTTCCGGTAAATAATAAAAAAGTGCCGGATAAATTCAGTTATGCCCGGTATTCTGCGGTCCTGTGAAATTAATTGGTTTTATCGAATTTATATTACCATTATGGTTATTCCAGTTTCCACCTAATGGATTCGTGGAGCCAGGAACCGGATTTGTGAAAACTGATGTGCTGTTATACTTTGGGATAGAACTCTTAGGTGATGTGTGCACAGGTGGGGGTGATGGACCTATAGTTGGTGGCAGTGTAGGTGAAGAATTTATTGAAGGAATTATTGTTACATTTGTACCTAGATGAACGCCTGAACCCAATCCTACATAGATTAACTTAGAGTTGTTTATAAATCCAGAATCTATAGACGCATCTTTGACAACTGTATGCTCTAAATCTACATTGGACATGGAGGAATCATATATTGATGTGTTGGAAGCTGTGACATTCTGCAATCCCATATCATACAAAGTTGAATTCTCTACAGTCCCATTGTATATACTTGCTTTCAAAATATGCGCATTTTCTACCGTTACATGGGCAAGTCTGGAATCCCATATGCTGGTATTTTCTATACCTGCATACTCTACATTTGCAGACCATACAACTGAATTCTCTATACTTCCATTTGCCACTGTTGCCATATAAATATATGTATTGTTCACAAATATATTCATTAAAGTTGCCTTGCCAATCCTGCTATCATTAACGCTGGAATTAGTAATCAAAGCCTTATCTACAATATCACTATTCAGATAAGTCCCATTTACCAACACGTGAGTTAGTGTGGAAATTTTAATAATATCATGATTCATGATATAATTAGCCGGTGTCGAATTTGTTACAGCTGAGCTGTTCAAAGTCTTTACATTATGTGCTGAATATGCGTCTATTGTTGTTATTCCATTTGACGTTTGTTGATCCTGATAACCTGAAAAGGAGGTTGTAATAAACACCCCAGCGAGAATTATGGCAATCGCAACGATTACAAATTTGTACATGGTTTTAACCATATTCCCTTATCTGTATAGAATATATAAATATTAATTATTTATACAAAATAAAATACAATATGCTGTAAAAATCCATAGCATGCCTTTGGTATTATAAGCAGAAAAGCATTAAGCTATTACTGGATACCACGCCAATAAGGAAATTAAATATATCTGTGGATATTAGTAAGTGTTACTGTATCTCCCGGTACAGAGAACAGATATCCCCTGAACTTATAATTGCGCAACTGGTCTACAAAAGAATGCAATTCTTTTAATCTAACGGAGGGCTGGTTGATTCTGTCAACTATGTCTCCGTTTTTTTCTGTTCTCACTATGATATATGGAACCAGTTTTTCAGTGTTTATATTATTCAATATGGCAGTGTCTCCAAAATTGATAACAAGATAAATATCAGCACCGGAATCCATTCTTGTTTTAATTTCAGAAAGAGGTTTCCTGAAACTCAATATAACTCCAGACTCTACCCCCCTTTTGATGGCAAGCTTCATAGCATTTATTGAATTTATTTCATGGAACTCATTTCCAAATTTTGGTTTATCCCCCTGTGTGAATATAATAGATGCATTGATTGCCCTGGCTGCCTTTATAATGGAACGGAGTTTTAATTCATTTATGTCCTTTAAGCGCTGGTTCAGTATGATTTCTTTATTCTGAAACATCTCTCTTATCATATAGCCAATAAGTTCAGGAGGCATTGTCGGGTATCCCAGAGGATTGTCGGGTATGTTGAATCCGTCAAAATCTGCCAGTTTTTTTATGTCCTGTTTTACAGTTTCCAGGTTTCTGGACGGATAAATTTCAGCATATATCTTCATTACAGTTGAAAAGGCTTATAAAATAAAGAGTTTTTCATTTATTGTATATTTGTTCTTTTTCGGTCATTTTTAATTACCATTATTAATTAATGCGTATAAATGGTCTGACTAATTTTTATATATGTTTGAAATTCCAACTCATGAGAGAAGAATACAGTTATGGAATCGTGGTCATATCCAGTTTCCATGGTGACTATAAATATTTGCTTCTGAAAAGGGCAGAAGGATGGCTTGATTTTCCCAAGGGCCATATTGAGAAGGGGGAAACAGGTACTGCCGCTGCAATTAGGGAAACCCGGGAAGAATCGGGAATAAAAATTGACGAAAAGAACCTGATACCATACTTTCATTATGATATAACGTACAGGTTCACATATAATTCAGTAAAAATACTCAAACATGTGAGAATGTTCATGTCTATAGTGCCCGAGAATACAATAGTGAAAGTATCTGATGAACATAGAGGTTACGTCTGGCTCAACTATTCTGATGCCATGGGAAATCTTAACTTCGGGAACCAGAAAGACCTCATGCAGTATGCAAATTCATATTTAAAAAAATACCTTGATATGGAGGCGTTAAATTCCGAATACAAAAATATTCCCATAAAAAGTAAATGGAATTTAAGTGTCAATTTTGTTCCTGGAGAAGGAAACCTAAATTCAAAGGTATTCTTTATCGGCCAGGCACCCGGCAGAAATGAGGACCTGGAAAGAAGGCCATTTATTGGAAGAAGTGGAAAACTCCTCGATAGCCTGATACAGGGAATTGGCCTCGACAGAGAGGACGTTTACATTACAAGTGTGGTACAATTTTTCCCGCCTGAAAACCGTGCACCTACCGAGGATGAAGTAGCCATATGCATGCCATTCCTGAAAAAGCAGTTAGACATAGTGAATCCACAGATCATTGTACTCCTGGGAGCAACAGCGGCAGGGGCGCTTCTAAATTTAAAAGGCATTACAGCATATCACGGCAAGATAATTGAAAATAAATACCTCATCACAGTTCATCCAGCAGCTGCCCTAAGAAATCCAGCAAACCTTGAAATCATGAAATCTGATTTTAAAGTACTGGGAGAATTTATCAAATCACATAGGAATCCTTAGTTTCAAGTCCGTACAATAAATACAGCATACCCCCGGCAAATCCTGCCACATAAACTATAAGAATAAACCAGGCGTATAGATCAATGGAAGCACTGGCAAGAATAAATATAAATGCTATATACAGAGTATAACCTGTGAGTCGCACACTGCCAACACCCCTTCCCCTGTACCGGCTGGTAAAATTTTCTGGTTCAAGGAGCTCTCTGGATGCCCATGCAATTTCACCGAAAACTGAGCTAATAGCAAGCATGGCCAATAATAGGTATAGGTTAGATATTACATCATTAAAGAACAATAAAAGCACTATCCACGATCCAAGAAGACCGGAAAATCCTATCATGGATATGATCTTCCTGCCTGATCTTCCAATAATAAACCCACCCAACACGCCTGTAATCGATTCGGCCAGCACAGAAAAAAATATAATCAGGTCTGTATACTCCGGGAAATGAAATGGTCCAAGCACAAGGTCTGAAAATGCAAACCCCACGATTATGGCTATGCCCATCAGAGATAGGGCAATAAATTTCATTGCACCCCTGAAATGGAATTGTGCTCGATAAATATTTTTTCTATTTTCCCATAAAATGCTTTCCTTTATTCTATGCCTTGCGAACAGGGATATTGCCCCTCCTATCATTGCAATGGATACAAGTGCAATTTTCTGGACAAAAATGGAACTCGAAAGCAGTAAAAAGATACCGGCCATCAATGTTATTCCTATGTTGGCCATATTTGAGGATTCCACTATTGCGGTTCCTCTGTATCGTGATGGAAAATATTCCGACATCACTGAAAGTGATACGGTTTCATCACCACCGAGCCCGAATTCCGCTATAAACACAAATGCAATCAGGGCGACATAATTATATGTGAAGCCTATGCCCGCAAGTCCCGCTACAGTCAAAAACAGAGTTATGAGGTAGCTTCTTCTCCTTCCAGTCCTATCAGATATTATTCCCATAACAATGTTTCCTGTCAGGAGTCCTGCCGGTGCAGCACCAATAATCGGATAGTATGCAAAGGCAGGAACAAAATACCAGGTTGTTATAAGAGGTGCTATGCTTAGTGTAACTCCCCACATCAAAAATGATACAGATACCGTAAAAAAAATTATCCAGTGCCTGCCATTCCATGGTGATGTTGCTATACTCTGTGCAATCTTCCTGTTGCTTTCCAAATCATATTCCATTTTCTCCCTCCGCCGGCATTGCCCGGATCAGGTTCATGGGGTCGATCCCTATCCTCTCAGCTCTGAGCTCCCCCTACGACATTATAAGAATTGTCCCGGATTATTTAAAAATTGTGTATGTCTAAACAATTAACTTCAGTTCAAAACCTGCAATTGTGACAATAATACCAACTGTTACCATAACTACAATCCAGAACCTCGCTCTCCCGGCCGTAGATTTGCTTATAAATAGTCCCAGAACTGCCAGGGATGTATATGATAAGGAAAGCGGGATTATTTCACTCCCCCTTATTATAAGCGAAGAGGAAAGAGGAATCAGTGCCCCTAAAAAACCGAAAAAAGCCGCAATAAGTGCACCTATGAGGGATTCAATAAATATTTCTATACCCAGATGGCCCTTTAATAGATAATCAGTAGACTTTAAATTTAGTTGAAGGGCAGTTCTGTGAAGCTCTTCATTCAAACCGGCATACTGGGCTATAAAATAACTGAAAGCCCCGGCAAATGCAGACCCGAACGAAATTTTAAAAGCCTCAAACATATCTATGGTGCTTTTACCGATGATGCCACCGGATGCAAGAATCAGGGCAGTAATTATACCATCAGATAGGCCAATGCTTACCGGAAATATGTATTTTTTATTCATTTTATTATGTGCTTTCCGGTAATAACCTCATCTATGGAATGTATGGCACATCCCATATCCTCTATAACCTTAACAAGATAATTATAATTGATGTTTATCCCCTCAACTGTTATACTTGTCCCCATAGTTTCCATATCCATCTCGGTAACAGTTATCTTCACGGCATCCACACCAGGCACATCTTCTATGGAACCTGCAAGTTCCGTGAGTGTGGGCCTGTTTAATCCTTTATCAACGTCCAGTAAAATTCTTCTCAGATTCATAAATTTATCAAACCTCGAAGCAATTTGGCCTTTAGCCATATTCTTCCATTTATATCATTATATAATTATTATTTATTAACCTTTTCTGCTTAAAACACCTAAGTATTAACCAGTTACAATATAGGATGCACATTTTTCATAAATTTCAGACAAGTGATACAATTATAATAACAAGTATGAATGCTGCTATCATGTATATAATATATGCCGATATGGAGCTGTTCATGATTTTGTATGCTGTAAATTTAGCAAAATTTCTATAAGCTCTGGCAATATTGATCATGATCATCCAGAAGATATCAACAGTTTCTACCTTGCTTACATCTGTATTTTTAGTCCTGAGTATTCTTTTAAGTATAAGGCGGATGTTATTAGAATATGTGAAAGAATTATAGTGTTCTCCCTGTTCTATCCCGCCATTCCAGCTAACGGTAGTTCTGGTTTTTGGTCTTCCGAAGACCGAAAATACAATCAATGTAAATACTCCCAGAAGGACCACAATGTAAAGGGGTGTTATAAGCCCGAAATCAGATATGCCCAGGCGAGATTCGATCATAAATCCATTGAATACAAGAACAGTGGGTATGCCAGATATATAACTCTTTCCCACAATCAAAAATGATACAGCGAACAGAAATACAAGAGTTATCCCTGTACCCAGAATAGTGTAATTCTCCAGGTTTTTTCCACGTGATTTCCGGCTGTTATCGGTGAAATAAAAAATTTTCAGCATGGCAGCGGTAGCGAAACCCTCTCCCATGGCAATAAGGGAGCCCCCTATGATAGAAGCGATACCCAGCGGGCCGTATAGGTAGGCACCCATGAAAAATGACTCCAGCACCATCCATGTTCCCAGTCCACCAAGTGATGGAAACAGCCCGGAAAGGGAAGACACT
The DNA here is from genome assembly GCA_021806295.1 of Thermoplasmata archaeon. Taxonomy (GTDB): domain Archaea; phylum Thermoplasmatota; class Thermoplasmata; order Thermoplasmatales; family Thermoplasmataceae; genus Ferroplasma. Next base: position 42,196 of record JAJZXS010000035.1, on the reverse strand, counting down.
GCAAAAAATTTGCCTATCTGATTAACAGGATCCCTTTCTTCCTTAACTGCACTGAAATACTCTACACCGGTATGGCCTATAGACATAAATAACCCGGTTTTTGCTATGGAATGGGCCATTGCAAAAATGGCTATGGATATGAGGATAAATTCTTTTAATACGTTATCGCTTACAGCTATAAACAGGCCTATTGCAGCCATGAGCACCCCATTATTTTCTATTGTACTGAATCCACCCAGTGATTTCATATTTTCAGATATATACGCATAGAGTGCCCCGAAGAGTACCGAAATCACACCTATAATAATGAATAATACGCCGATATCAATGGAAACAGGCGACAGCAGTGCTATTTTTAATATTCCATACACCCCCATGAGCGTCATTGTTGCGCTGAAAATTGCTGATGAATTGGCCGGGGCACTTCCATGGGCTATTGGAAGCCACTCACTTATCATGAAAGGTGTCAATCCCATTTTTGACATGGCGCCTATGGCAAATATGAGCAGGACTATATCATTGGAAAGCCCTGTAAAATTGAGCGTGGCGGTGTAATAATACGAAAGCACCGCGGCCGTTATGATCAGTACAGTACTTATTTCAGAGAACAGCATGAATACATAGGCTTCTATGTCATTTTTCTTATTTATTGCCACGGTTAAATATGCAGGTATTGACATTATCTCCCAGCCTGTTATGAACACCAGAAAATTATTTGCATACAGTATTGTCATCATTCCGGCAATTGTCAGTATGAACAGCGGTGCAAGCCATCCTCCATACCTCTTGGAATATGAAATTGAAAATACAGAAGTTATTATCCATACTATGGCTGCTATCAGGTAAAAGTATGTAATGTAATCAAAAATTCTGAATGTTAGGAGGAAAAATAGGCCTGAAGCTATGGCAGTAATTATATAGCCCGCAGTTCTGTATCTTATTGAAACCAGTGCGGCCAGGAAAACTGTGATTAAGGGGATATAATAATATATCATTTTTTACCCCTCGCCTCTATTATTGCGTTGAGGATTGATGCCGGTGTGGGGGGGCATCCTGCAATGCGTATATCGTATTTCTCCATTGCACTCCTGCCTATAATTCCGCCGGAGAGTGCGCATGCACCCAGCCCTATAACAATTTTCGGTTCAGGCATGGCATCATAAGCCTCCCTGAGAATCTGCTCCATTCCCTCTGTATGAACCCCCATGACCACCAGCGCATCGGCATGCCTGGGGGTGTTTGCCATAAAAATTTTGAATCTGCTAGAATCGTACTGTGGTGAAAATAATGTGGTAAATTCTACATTGCAGGCACCGCATGTACCCGAGTCCACAGGGTAAAGGTAGAGAGATTTTTTAAATATGCCCGGAATCTTCTGATCAATAGAATATGTATCCTGCTTTCCTGTGGGATTCAGATCACACTGCCTGCAGAATATGCACTTATCCATATTCCATTTTCCATTGTTTATCGCCTCTGTTGGGCAGTTATAGTCGCTTACTCCTTCCAGTATAGAGGGATACATAAGGTTGTATTTATCCAGTTTCTCAGTTTTTATTCTCTTTTTCACACCATTGATGAACCAGTTCACTGAAACCTCACCTCCAGTTCCGATATCCAGATGCCGAAGCTTTCCCATACAAAAAAGAAATCGGTAAAGATATTGCCATTTTTCAGGGCATATCTGAAATTTCTCATATTAAGATAAGATGGTGACGACATCTGTATATCCATTATCCTGCCTTCATTTATTTTCACATAATAAAAGAGGTCTCCGGCTGGTGATTCTATTCTGGCAGTGCCCTCTCCGGATCCATTTAATTCCATTCTATTTTTTCTGTAAATTTTTTTAATATCATATGATTCTATTATATTTATGGACTCAAGTATTTCCTCTGCCCTGACCAGAAATCTGGAAAATGTATCACCACTGCTTTCCATTACAGTACTGTATTTTCCATAATTCAGGGACCCGGAATCCAGCCTTGCATCGTACCTGAAATTTGCCGCACGTGCTGCGGGCCCAGTAGATAAAGGGTCAGAAACAATTCCGTTTTCCTGTATCCTGTCCAGGAATATTTTGGATGATAGCAGGCCGTCATAAAGTGATCTGAACTGTTTCTCAACAGAATTGAGTGTTATTCTGGAAAAATCACCATCAACAGAATTTATGCCATTTACCGAGAAATAATATCTGTGCCCGAAAGCAGTGGAAATTATTCTCGCAACCTCCTCCCTCAGAAGAAGTAGCTGTTTTTCTGGCACGGCAAACCCGGCGGATTCACACAACCCTTTTATCACATCAATATTGGACCTTATCCTCTCCAGTTCAATTTCTACAATTCTCGCATCATTCAGGTCACTGTTATCTACATTTAAAGCATCCTCCACGGCCAGTGCATAGGCTATGCTATGTGATGCTGAGTGAAATCCATTGATACGCTCTACCTTTAGCATAACATCTGAAATACTATCTCCTGTTATTCTTATATTCCTTCTTTTAAAACCCGAATTTATGATAACATCCCTTATAGCCTCACCAGGTGTGAGGATACTGAAATTTACAGATTCCCTGAGTCCACCCGCTGATGGCCCATAATTGAAATATATTTCCCCCGGGGTTCTTTCTTCATGGTCATCTTCATCTTTACCTATACCTGCAAGTGTTGAGGCGTAAACATCATATTTTTCAGTTCTCCCGACGTATCTTCCGGTCTTGTCTCCGAATTCATAATATTTCATGATACACCACCAGGAATACAATTCCTATGAATATGGAAATTATTGCTGCTATAAGAGGTATAACAGTATTGATGCCTGACTGGCTGTATTCTGACTTCCCCCTGAAAAGCATTTTAGATATATTGAAATTTATTGATACAAATGCAAGGAAAAGTGAGAGTACTATTATGCTGAACTGTGCATAGAAATGTATGGAAAGAACAGAATAGAGTATGAGAAATTCCCCGAAAAATGTCCCGAATGGAGGTGTTCCTGTTACGGCAAAAGAGGATAGCAGCATGGAAGTGGCACTTGCCCTGTTCCTTATTAACCCACCGACACTGTCAATTGATTTAGTTCCTGACATCTCAAAAACATTTCCGGAGGAGTAAAAGGCGCCGGCCTTTCCGAAACTGTGTGATAATAGGAGCAGGAGGGAACCCACCAGTCCGGCAAGGGTAAATGTGCTCAAACCTATGAGCGCTATATTCATATTTTCCATTGTTGAATAGGCAAACATCCTCTTGTAATTTTTCTGATAACCAAGGAATATGGCAGCAAAAAGCACTGAAATGGTACCTGCCCAGATAAATAGTTCCCTCATGGGAAAGATTTCATAAATTCTGTAAAGTACATATAGTGCAACCGGCAGCAATACTCCTGAAAACATTGCACTCACAGGTGCAGGAGCCTCACTATGGGCGTCCGGAAGCCATGTGTGTACAGGGAAAACACCCACTTTAGTGCCGAATCCAACCAGGGCAATTCCGACAGCCAACCTCACAGCAAGACTATCTGTAATTCCCTTAGATAGAATTACAGTAACTGTAAGCGTTCCGAAGGCATAATATATTAATATAACAGATATGAAGGCGAATGTGACCCCTGCAGATACTATGATTATATACCTCCATGTAGCCTCAAGGGATATATCTGATTTTTCAGTAATTAAGAGCAGGGCTGATGATATGGTAGTAGTTTCTATTCCAACCCACATGAACCCATAATTATTTACCATCAGGGCAAATTCCATGGCAACATAGAAGAATCCCATGAGGATGTAGTAAACATTTTCCGAAATTCCTCTGTTCTTTACATTATGGATATATTTTCTGGAATAGATCAGGGACATAAGATAAATAGAGCTTACCATTAGAATGAATATATAGGTAATACGGTCAATGAAAAAGAACCCTGAATCAGATAAATTAAAGTACAGTGGAATAAGCAGGAACATTTCAGCAATAGCTGCTATTATACTGGTGGTTTTAATATTCCTGTAGAATCCCATAGCAATAAACGGTATAATCAATATGAGTATTTCGTAAATCATCCTCTCAACTCCTCCACAGGTTTATGTTCTGTTTTTTCAATACTTATAATTGAAAAAATTACTACAAGTATCAGAACGTCCAGGAACACGCTGCTTTCTATTATAATTGGAACCGGAAGAATAAAGGTACCCATGAGTATCAGTGAATTTTCCTCCTCGATGTAGCCAAGTATCTGTGCAATAGTTCTCCTCCTGGAAGCAATAATAAATAGCCCCTGGAAGAACAATAGCAGGGGAAACAGAATAATATTGCTTTCCGGGAATATGCGGGAAATTATATGAATAAATGATATTGAGTACACTATAAATATGGATACTACAATGAATGCAAGATCAACCAGAAGGTAATAGGTTGTTGGAAGCCTGGATTCATATAAATAATTTTTATTTTTCGGGATCTTTGCTACCAGGAAATATGTAACCAGAATACTCCTCAGCAGAATAACAAGTACAGCCAGTATGAAAAACGTATACTGCTTAAGCTGGAAACCCAGAAGTATTGCTATAATGGCAATGAGAAGTGACTGAAATGCCTGTGTCATGACCATTGACCTCAAATATTTGTTGCTCTGTATATAAAATCCTGTTACTACTATGAGTGCAGCGATCAAATATATCACTGTAAAAACTACGTTCATGCAATCACCTCTGAAAGTATGAGAAACAGTATTGAAAATGTAAATGCCACAGCAAGATAGTCTATAACCTTGAACAGACGTAATTTGGCCAGGGAAGTGTCTACTATGAGCACAATGATTATAAGGAATATCCATTTTGCAATCATTGTAAGGGCGTTAAGGAAGAATAATGGAAATGTATTGGACATTCCCCAGGGGATAAGGAACACATTGATTAATACGGATCCCAGAAGATAGACCTTCATGTATGATGACCATTTGTTTACTGCAAGGGCCTTGCCACTGTACTCATAATCTATGCCTGAATCTATCATACCCATTTCCTGGTTTCCCTCACTCTGTGTCGGCATCTTCCCGAATTCGTACATGAAGATCATGAAGAATGCGAATATTGCAAAGATATGTACGAGGCTCAGGTTGGAAAGTGGATGGCTGATAAGGAAATGATTTGTTGTGTAGGGATTATTTGTGCCGGTTATCAGTGCCACAGCAAAGAAAACTGTTATAAGTGTGCCCTCGCTGAAGAAGTTGAATGACATAAGCCTTGATGCTCCCATGGAGGAGAAGTTGCTTCCAGAATCCATTGTTCCTATTATTTTTATGAAGGCCGCCAGGGAGAACAGTATGGCACCGGCAAAAAAATCCCCAGAAGCAGTAAAAATTATAGGCTGCGTCATGAACACTGGAATAATCAGGGCTATAAGGGAATATATGCCAAATGCCATATACGGTGCATATAAAAATAATTTTGATGAATCTTTTGTGATTAACGTTTCCTTCTTCAACAACTTGAATATATCATAATAGGGTTGAAAGATACTGGGGCCTTTCCGGGATTCAACATTTGCCTTTAACTTTTCAAAAATCCCTATAAGAATTGGTGAAAATAAAACAACGAACAGATACTGCGAAACCGTCTCCAGGATTAATTCCAACATTTTAATCACCAGTAGGCGTCATCAGCGCACTGCATTATGGAGACGTCATTCCTATACTGAATAATACATGAATATTTAAATTTTGGTTTGTAAAATTGACAATTAAAGATACAACGTGTCAAATTTTATAAATAAAGCGCAGTAAAATTTAACTTTCATACATATTCAATGCAGTTAATTTTTGTGATAGTAACATTACAATGCATGTTCCTTCCTCAGAATAATTATATAGTAAAATCTACTTTACTTTTATGAAGTTTGCCGTACTTATTGGCTGGAATGGTTCTGTTATCCAGTCCTTCCTTAAAGCAGGTGAGGAAACCGGAAATGAGATAGAGATAAAATATCCCCGGCTTGACCCAGTGGATTCTGAATTTATTGATTTTATTAAAACAGCCGATGCTGTATTTATACATCATTTTTCAGGGGAGAATATATATAGCAATATTCTTGAGGATATCGAATCCGTAATTAAAAATAAAAAGAATGTCATTGCCATAGACCCTATACTGAGCAGTTACTCTACTGTAAGCAAATTTGTTGAGGAAAGGGTATCTAATTACTATTTCTATGGCGGATATGAAAATATCAAAAATATGGTGCTGTTCATTGAAAGCCTGAATGATGGCTGTACCTATAAAGAACCTGTTGAAATGCCCTTCTCCGGGATCTATAATTACGGTAATACTGGCTATCCCAGAAAGGCAGGCATACTTTTCTACAGAACAGCATGGGTGGATAATGACACCGGCATTGTAAGATCTATTATTGATGAACTGAACAGCAGGGAAATATCGGCAATTCCTGTGTTTACAAATGGATTCGGTGATAAGTCCAGAAATATCAAAAGTGCCGAGGAATGCATCCAGGAATATTTTTATCAGGATGGAAAACCGGCTGTAGATGCAGTTATTAACCTGCTTTCATTTTCGCTGATAAAAAAGGAGGACAAGACCACACTTATGGAACTTGGCGTACCTGTTTTCCAGGGACTTATTTACTATTACAAGGAGGAAAAAGAATGGCTTGATTCTTCCGGTCTTGATGTGGTTTCAACAATAATGAGCGCCATGCTTCCTGAAATGGATGGCACCATAGAGCCGGTCCTCATAGGGCTTATCAAAAAGATTTATGACCGCGGTACTGTATACAGGGAGCTTGTCCCGGTCAATGAACAGGTAAGTTATATGGCCGGGAGAATAAGCAGATGGATTGACCTTAAATATAAGAAGAACAGTGATAAAAAAATTGCCATAATACTTCATTCTGGGTCTTCTTTCAAGGACCTTGAGGCCAATATCGGTACCGCAACAGGGCTGGACACGCTCAATTCCGTTTCAAATATAATGCATCTCCTGAAAGCCGAAGGATATTCCCTGGATTATATTCCGGAAGATGGAGAATCATTGATAAAAACAATCATGGAGAGGAAGGCAATCCCAGAGGGCAAATGGACACCTGTTGAGGATGTAATAAATAAAGGAGGGTCGATCTACAGCATGCCTGTTGGGCAGTACAATAGATTTTTTGAAAAGCTTCCAGAAGACTCCAGGGATCAGATTATATCCAGATGGGGTAAACTGAATAATGAAAGAGATTATATGCTCAAGGACGGTAAAATAGAAATCCCTGGAATAATATCTGGCAATATATTCATCGGGATACAGCCAAAGAGGATCACCTTTGCAGATAATGACAACAGTATAAGGACTATACATGATTCCCTAACACCAATAACCCACTACTGGCTTGCATTTTATAAATGGATTCAGGAGATATTCATGGCAGATGCCATTATACACGTTGGGACCCACGGGACGCTGGAATTCACGCCAGGAAAGGGTCTGGGTTTGTCCCCTTCGGACTTCCCTGAAATTTCCATAGGAGAAATTCCAAATCTATACCTTTACTCAACAAATGTGCCAGGGGAGGGTATCATTGCCAAGAGAAGAAGCTATGCTGTATTACTGGATTATATAACACCACCAACCGCCTATGATGAGGTTCCAGAGGAAATAAAGGAACTCGAGGACCTCATAGATGACTACGAAGAAACTGAAAAGGCTGAAAATAAACCCAGAGAGGGCATGATACTTGATAGAATACAGAAACTTTCTCATAAGATCGGGCTATCAATAGACTTCAAGGATTCAAATAAGGCAACTCATGAAATAGAGCATAGATTGAATCTTTTCAAGGATTCCGTAGTTACAAAAGGACTGTATGTATATGGAAAGGATCTGGAAACAGCTGATATAAAGGATTATGTTATCACTGCCACCCGTTTTGATGATTCCCTGTATAAAGAAAAGGGGAAAGAGGCGGCAGAAACAATAATAAATGAATATCTGGGCAATGGCGGTCAGCTGCCTGAACTTGAATCTGGAATAATAGAGAAATTAAAATATTCTCCGGAAAATGAAAGAAAGAATATTCTGTCAGCACTGGAAGGCAAATATATAGAGCCAGGGGTATCAGGTTCACTTACCAGGGGAAGATATGATGTGCTTCCATCAGGAAGAAACTTCTATGCCGTTGACCCGTTTAAAATACCAAGCCACTCAGCCTGGCAGGTGGGGGTGGTTCTTGCAAACAAACTTATAGAAAACGAGTATAAAAAAGAAAATAAATTTCCTGAAACAATAGGATTTGTACTCTGGTCTACGGATGCATACCGTTCAGATGGAGAACTAATTTCACAGATACTTTATACGCTGGGCGTTGAGCCAGTATGGCAGGAGGGAACCAAAAAGGTCAAGGATGTTAAGCCCATCCCGCTGGATATACTGAAACGGCCAAGAATTGATGTGGTTGTGGAATCCAGCGGAATAGTCCGCGATAATCTTTTCAATATAATAGAGCTGATAGATATGGCGGTTAAGAAAATATCTGAACTGGATGAGGACGAGGATAGCAACTTTATTATCAAGCATCACAGGAAATACGGGCACCTTGACAGGATATTCTCTTCAAAGCCAGGGTCATACGGTTCCGGTGTAAATAATGCTGTTGAATCATCAAGATGGGAAAATGAGGGGGATTTAGCTGAAGTATTCACCGAATGGATGGGATATTCTTATGGCAAAAACAATTTTGGAAAGGAATCCAGGGAACAGCTTCTTTCAATATCAAAGGATATAGAAACCATCATACATAAGCGGGAAATAGATGAAATTGATATAAACGACGATTCCTGCAATTATTCTTACGCAGGTGGATTTTATTTAATGGCAAAAAAGAGTGGATCAAATCCATCGCTTATGTTCGAGGACACATTCAATCCAAATAAGCCAAAAGTAAGAACTATGAAGGAGGAAATAGAAAGAACTGCAATTGGAAAGTTGCTAAATGAAAAGTGGATTGATGCCCAGAAAAATTTTGGATACCGGGGGGCTACTGAAATGCTAAAAAAAATAGAGCATCTATATGGATGGGGGGCCACAACCGGAATGGTCAATGATAATATTTTCAACAACATAGCTGAGAAATTTATCATGGATAAAAATATGAAGGACTGGTTCAAAAAGGAGAATCCATGGGCACTTTCAGAGATCACATCAAGAATGATAGAGGCATATAAAAGGGATATATGGCATGCCACCGATGAAATGAAGGAGAAACTGGAAGAAGAATACATGGAAATTGAAGGTGAAAATGAATGAAAACTTATTATTTTCCATTCTCAGCCATAGTAGGCAATGATGATATCAAACTTGGCCTGATAGTTAATGCAATAGATAGTAAAATAGGCGGATTGTTAATTACCGGCCCAAAGGGCATAGCAAAATCAACCATGGTACGATCCTTGTCATCCGTACTGCCGGAGATAAGGGCTGTTAAAGGCTGCAGATTCCACTGTGACCCTGAAGGTGATCTATGCGATGAATGTATAGAAAGGCAGAAAAATGGCAAACTGGAGACAGAAGACATGAAAATCAGGATAGTGAATCTTCCAAATAGCACAACACTGGACAGGGTAGTCGGGTCGCTGGATATTTCACATGCAATAAAGGGAGAATCAGTACTTCGTGAGGGATTGATAGGCGAGGCAAATCGGGGGATACTCTATATAGACGAGGTAAACCTGCTGGAGGACTCCATAGTAGACTCTATCCTGGATGCTGCGGCTTCTGGTGTAAATATAGTTGAGAGGGAGGGGGTATCATATATCCATCCTGCCAGGTTTATCCTTGTTGGAACAATGAATCCAGAGGAGGGTGAACTCAGACCACAGTTGCTTGACAGGTTCGGAATATCTGTGGAGGGAAAAATGCCGGAATCACCTGAAACTTTACTTAAAATATCGAACCGGGTTGAGGAATTTGACAGGAATAAGGTAGAATTTATCAATAAATTCGAAGAAGGGGATAGGAATATAAAGTTACGAATAATGAAGGCCAGAGAGATACTCCCATATGTTACAATCAGAAGAGAATTTTTAATGTTCATAGCCGATACAATCCTGAAAAATTCTCTGAGCAACAGGGCAATGATAAGCACTGTAAAAACGGCAAAAGCCATAGCAGCCTATAATGGCAGAAATGATGTAAATGAACAGGACTTAAAGAAAGCGCTCGAGTTCGCCCTCAACCATAGAATCAGGGAGAAGGGCAACAGCAGGCCTGATTATAACTATAAAGAACCTGAAAATCAGGAGAACAATAAAGATGGGGGAAACAGCAACACAAATCATGTGGAGGATGAAGATAACAGGGGTGGTGATAAATTCAGAAACAGCAAAGGATCAGATAAGGACAAACATGACAATAACTCCGGAAAAGACCGGATCGGAAAAATTAAGGTAAAGCCAGAAAACAGCATGGAAACCAGAATTTCAGGAAGATCAGGAATTGCAAAGCAGTTCAAGCACCGGGGAAAAAAATCCGGTACTCATATTGATATGAGGTCGTCGCTGCTGAACACATGGACATCAGGTTTCAGTGAAATAAACAGCAGGACTGTGGTTCTAAATGATTCGTTTTCATCCGGGTCTGTTCCCTTTATAATAGCCATTGACTCGAGCCGATCAATGAATTTCAGTTCAAGGATACAGATAGCAAAAGATTTTTCAGATATGCTCCTTAAAAAACTCTATTTAATGAGAAGCCGTGTAGCATTGTTAACATTTTCTGGGCAGCATTCAAAAATTGTAATGAATTTTTCCAGAAACTTTACATCATTAAGGAACCATATAAACAGCATAAAGAGTGAGGGAAAAACCCCTCTTTATGATGCCCTGATAGAAATATATAACCTGTCCACTTATGAGAAATTCAAAACGGTCTCTTTGCTGATATCTGATGGAAGGGGTAATGTATTTCCGGGGAATCCCATGAGTGACCTTGAATATATTTCCAAAAAAATAAAAAAAGTTTCGAAAATGTATATAATAGATAAAAATGATAATAAATTCCTTCCTACATATAATAACATAATTTCCAGCTATTCAGGTGCCACAATTATAGAGGATTTGAATAACATATCAATTACGTAAGTTTTTCTCAAATTTACCCGGCAGGCCTGCCCTAATCCAGTTAAACAGCATATAACCTGGAAAATAACGATTCATAATATTTAACTCTCAAGCTGGAAATCACAGGTAATTCAGAGTGGATATCATTGTAGTAGATGATTTTTATTGGCAATTCAATCCTGCTTTTGGAACAGGTATAAAATTATAACACCCGGAATGAATATTTAGAACGTCACCACCGATAAGTAAATAGTATTTGATAGACCTATCAATCAATTTATACATGTTTAAACACTCAGCGTTTTACAAGAAACAAATGAATGCTATTAAAATTTAAAGGTTTATAAATAGTACCTGCTATTTTGTCTTGAGAAAAAAATTTGGTAATAATTTGTTTAAGTAGTGGTGTCAGTACCAATATCGGGCTCCTCCAGTGATATATTGTCTGTTTCCTTTGATTTATATATAACACCAAGCGCAATTAATATAAAAATCAGAGTGAAAACTGGATATAGTGCGTATTCTAAAGTTCCAAGAAAGTCTGAAACGTACGGGGCTGGACCACCAATAAAGGAATTGCCGTACTGATAACTTGCAGAATTTCCAGAGTACCTCACCCTTGTGGGAAATATTTCCGAAATCATTGCTCCCATAGGAGAATAACTCAATCCGTGTGCTACTGCAAATAATGAAAGGAATAGAATAAAATATTCTGTGCTTACAAGATATATTGAGGGAAACAGAATTATAAGTGCAAGTAAATTGGCACCGGCGATAATAACTCTCCTGCCCCTTTTATCAGATATCTGGCCACCAACGAATACGAATACCACATCCAGTATACCGAATATTGCAGTACCTATAAGTCCCACCAGTACAGTTATTTTTCCGGTGTCTTCAAACAGTACCGGTAGCAATGAAATTGCAAAGTAGAAGAAATTTCCGGATGATCCGGCAAGCAATGTTCCAACTATAACCTCTTTCCAGTGTTTTGTGAACAATTCCTTTTCCGGCGATTTTAAAAGCCTGTTCTTTTTCTTCTCCGCCTCGAACACAGGAGTTTCTTTCACTTTTAGTCTTATAAAGACTCCTACTATAACTATTACAAAACTAGCCAGGAACGGAATTCTCCATCCAATCGAGTACATGAAAGAAGATGGCAACAGGTATACAAGAGGAATGAATATTGCTGTACCTAGCAACAGCCCGATACCAACTGTTGACTGGACAAATGAAGAATAAAAACCTCTCCTTTTTTTGAAAGTCTCAAGTGTCAACAGCATTGCTCCTCCCCATTCTCCACCAAGTCCAAATCCAAGAACAAGTCTCAATACTACCAGAAGAACTATGGCAAGTGCACCTATGCTGGCCTCTGAAGGTATTAATCCTGTAAGTCCGGTCGAAATTCCGGAGATAAGAAGTGTCAGAAGCAGTATTCTTTTCCTTCCCAGTTTATCCCCGAAATGCCCGAAGATATAGGCACCTACTGGCCTGGTTATAAATCCCAGGGCGAATGTTAACAATACCAGTAATAGGCCCTCTGCAACGCTTACATTCGGATAAAATGCTCTTTCTATGTACACCGCACCGGATGAAAAAATGAAGATTCCATACCATTCAATTATGGTTCCTATCATTGATGCAGCGATAACATCTGTTTTTTCACTCATAAAGTGTGAACTTGAACTTATATAAATTTATTGGCAACATATCTTCGAATTTTTGTCTATTAATTTAAGAATTTTCCGGAATTAATATAATGGATATACTGAATATTATTGCTTTTCGGCTTCTAGTATTGTATTTATTATCAAAGAAAATATAAATTGTATCAGCGTATTACCGTTCACCTGTTAGATACATGGCATAAAAAGTCAAGAGTATTATCTGGTCATAGAATTAGAAATCTGAAATGTCCTGAATCATAAAATTATTCTAAATATTTATATTACAGTTTATAATACCATGCAGAAGTGAAGGAGGATTATCATGGAAAACACTTATGTAAAGTTTGAAGCTCCCGAATCGTTAGTCAAAGACGCATTGGATTTTGTAGAAAATTCATACAGATCTGGTAAGATTAAGAAAGGGACAAATGAGGTAGTAAAGGCCATAGAGAGAGGAGAGGCTAAGGTTGTTGTTATTGCAGAGGATGTATCACCACCTGAGGTTGTATTTTATATTCCTGTACTGTGTGAGGAGAGAAAGGTTCCGTACACATATGTTAAAAATAAAAGTGACCTGGGATTAAAAGTTGGCATTGCATCTGCAGCTTCAATAGCAGTTACTGATTTCGGCAAGAATGAAGAGGCATACAAGAATCTTTTATCTTCAATAGAAAGTGCAAAGACCGGAAAGGAAGAGAAAAAGAAAGCACCTGCCAAGGAAGAGAAGAAGGAAGAACCTGCAGAAGCCGCATCAGCAGAAGTAGCCGAAAAAGTAGAAGAAAAGAAAGAGCCCAAGAAAACTGCAAAGAAAGAAAAAGAATCTGAATCAAAGGAAGAAAAGAAGGAAAAGAAAGAGCCCAAGAAAACTGCAAAGAAAGCAGCAAAAAAGAGCAAAGATTCAGAAGAAAGTGAAGAGTGATGCTTTATGGCAGACGATGCAACTCCAGCTGAAGTAGTAGAACTAATGGGTAGAACCGGAATGACCGGAGAGGCAACAACCGTTAAGGTGAGGGTTCTCGAAGGCAAGGACCAGGGCCGTATAATTGCAAGAAATGTGCTTGGTCCTGTAAAGGTGGGTGATATACTCATGCTGAGAGAAACTGCAAGAGAGGCCAGAAGGTTATCTATAAGGTGAATGAAATGGAAAATAGAAAATGTATTTTCTGCGGGCATGACATTGAGCCCGCATCTGGTATTATTTACATTAGAAAGGACGGAAATGTTATGAATTTCTGTTCAAAGAAGTGCAGAACCAATATGATAGACCTAAAACGGGCCGCCAGGAATGTAAAGTGGACAAATGAATACCACCGCATAAAAGAAATGAGAAAGGCGTAATACTATGGAAAGAACATTGGTACTCATAAAACCTGACGGAGTTAAGAGGCATCTCATAGGGAATATAATAGCCAGATTTGAAAACAAAGGTCTCAAAATTCTGTCTCTTAAACTTATGAAGGTTTCCGAGGCAAAGGCAAAGGAACATTACAGTGTACATAGCCTCAAACCCTTCTTTGACAGTCTCGTATCATATTTGACCTCTGGTCCTATAGTTGCCATAATACTTGAAGGAGACAACGCAATAGTTTCATGCAGAAACATTGCTGGTGCCACCGATGGATCAAAGGCAGCACCGGGGACAATTCGTGGAGACTTCTCCCTAAACATAGAGGAAAATATAGTTCATGCATCTGACTCTCAGGAAGCTTATAACCATGAATATAAAATATTCTTTAATGAGAATGAGATAATGGATTATTGACTATGGAAACCACAAAAAAAAATTTAAGGGAACCAATTGTGTGTGTCCTTGGGCACGTAGACCATGGAAAAACCACTCTCCTTGATGATATAAGGGGCACAAAGGTGGCCAAAAAGGAAGTCGGCGGGATAACACAGAAAATTGGCGCAACAGATATCGATAAAAAAACTCTCGAGACAAATATTAAAAATTATTTTAAAAATATTCAGATTAAAATACCTGGTCTTCTTTTTATAGATACACCGGGGCATGTGGCATTTGCGAATATGCGTTCAATGGGCGGTGCTCTGGCAGATATAGCCATACTGGTTATAGACATCAATGAAGGATTAAAGCCACAGACAATTGAATCTATAGATGTTTTAAAGAAATATAAGACACCATTCATAATCGCAGCAAATAAGATAGATTTAATCCCATATTTCATCAATACAAAAAACACTTCATTTATGGACACACTGAAAATACAGAGGCAGGAATATATAGACCTTCTGGATGAAAGAATCTATAAGATAATTAATGACTTATACACAAGAGGCGTATCATCAGATCGTTATGATAGAATATCTGATTTTACAAAATCATTTGCAATTGTGCCGGTAAGTGCAAAATTAAATATTGGCATACCCGACATTTTGATGGTACTAACCGGGCTTGCCCAGAGATTTCTTGAAAATTCAATACAGTTTGAAAACAAAAATGTACGTGGATCTGTTATTGAAATTAAAAAGGAGGAGTCTCTAGGCATAACACTTGATACTATACTGTATCAGGGGACACTCCATAAAAGCGATAAAATAGCACTTAATACCTCTTCAGGTCCGGCAGTTACCAAGGTGAAGGCAATTCTGGTTACCGGTAAGAAGGGGCTTGAAGAAAAAAACAGTGCCAGTGCCGCTGCCGGGATAAGAATACTTATAACAGACAGGCTTGATGTTTTGTCCGGAACATCCATAATAGCGATAAAAAATGGAAATACTGAAACTGCCTTTGAGGAACTTATAAAGGAATCAAAGCCAGATATAAAACTTTCAGATAACGGGATCACAGTTAAGGCCGAGGCAATAGGATCACTGGAGGCCATTGCCTATGAGATGGATCAGAATAAAATTAATATACGGGAAGCACAGATAGGCGATATTACCAAAAAAGATATAATAAATGTATCAACGCTTAACAATCCCATGGATAGGGCAATAGTAGGATTCAATGTCAATGTTTCCAGTGATGCAAAAGAGGCAATGGAATCCAACAATGTCAGAGTTATTACAGGCAATGTAATTTATTCCATGATTGATGATCTGAACAAATGGTTAGAATTTAAAAGGCATGAACTGGAAGAAGAAAGCAAGAATAGCAGACCCGTGCCATCAAAGCTTGTTATAATGCCCGACTATATTTTCAGGGCTGCTAAGCCCGTTATTGTTGGTATCAAAGTGTTATCCGGAAGGGTAAAAGTCGGAGATAAGCTAATCAACAGCAAAAATAAATATGCAGGCACCATAAAAAGCCTAAGGGACGGAGATACCAACTGCCAGTACGCAGATAAGGGTACAGAATTATCCTGTGCAATAGAAGGAGTAACCCTCAACAGGCAGATTTTCGCCGAGGAGGATCTGTACGTGGATGTGCCCGCGAACATTGTAAAAGAGCTTAAGGATGAAGACATGGATCCTGATATGAAGGAAACCATGGAAGAGTTAATACGCATTAAACGGAAAGATGACCAGTTCTGGGGATATTGATATATCTAACTATTTGAAGATGATGGTGTATATTACAAGAACTATAGAAAGTAAAACCATAATAATCATGGAAAAAAATGACTTGTAAAAAGTCATGGTTCCTATAAAAGCTATTATAGAAAACAGTGCTGTTTCCTTGTATACTGTGCTTCCAGTTATTAATCCTACAGACACATCATTCCTTCCATTTTTTATTGAAATAAACATCATCATTATTTCTGGCAGTGAACCGAAGAAGCCAAGAAGCAGAAATGACGAAATAAATGTGTTAATGCCGGTTACCTGTGATATAATAACCGCAGAATCTATCATGTTATATGATGCAAGAGCTATGGAAACCAGGGCCATTATCCCGTAATATGATGGATATACCTCCTCTACATTGATAACTTCATCATTTGTTCCAGACCTGGATTTCTTGACTATGTAATATATAAATATGATTAGGGTGATAAATCCCAGATAGAATGGCACCTTTACAAAATAAAACGAAAGCAATATAAGTATTCCTGAAGTTGCCAATATAACATATGAATCAACCCTGAATCTGGAAATCCCCTTTCTGTAATATAAAGGTATAAGTATAAAAAATGCCAGCAGGGTAATAACATTAGAACCCTGAATTGTGCCGAAACTAACGGTGCCAAGGTTTTCTATAGCTGCCATAACAGACATTGCTATTTCATCAACTATCGCTGCAAAACCTACAATAAAGAGGCCAATATTCTTTTCCGATAATGAATAAGATTTTCCAATACTGTATGAAACATCAAGAAATACATCACCTCCAGTATATATGGATGCCACAGAAATCAGGATATCCGGCAAAACTAAAATTTTGTAAATGGAAGTTATATGATAAATTCCTATTAAGATGTCAAGAAAAAACAACAAAAACAAGAAAAAAAATAAAATAAATCCTTTTTTCAATGTATCACAGCATCATCTGTGGATTGTCAATTTTTACGTTTTCCTCTATTTTGCTACCCCTTTCAAGTTTCTTGTATTCTATAGACGTCGGATGCAATACATTCAAAAGATAATTAAAGGCTCTATCAGCGTTGCTGTGTTCCCCGCATGTGTATATATCCAGTGTTACCAGCCCGTGTTCCGGCCATGTGTGGAATGATAAATGGGATTCAGCCAGAAGCGCTATGCCACTGGCGCCCATGGGCCTGAACTGATAGTACTGCGAGGAAATCTCTGTAAGGTTCCCCTCCTTGATAGCATTCTCAATAATAGGTGAAATACCATCAGCGCTAGATATTAACTCTGCATCTACACCGTATAAATCCGCTATGATATGTACCCCTACTGCCACTTTCATCGTCCTCCATAATTTTTACACCTCTATTATCAACCTTTATAATAAAGTCTTATTTAAATATTTATAAAAATGCCCAAAAATTACTTTTATCCATATATGATTATAATACTAGCCGAGACTACTTTAAATAACATATATTGATATAAATATATTATTAAAAATATATTTATCATACCTCTTAATTGAATGGAACATTTTTCGGCCAGGTCAGGTCAAATGCAGTTTATATATGTTTTAAATCCAGTTCAACAGTGGGATTCTTTGCCTGAAGTTCCCTAATTTCATTCAGTGAGAAATGGAAAAATCTATCAGATACAAGTATGAGCGTTGTAAATCCCCTCTTTGCAGCCTCAAATGCTGCATTGATAGAAGCGTATTCAAAGTCGGGTTTGATTTCCAGCGTATCAGTGAGGGTTTTGGCCATTTCTCCAGTAACCCCAATAAAATCAAATTTTATACTGTTTATATAATCCTTTATGGTTGCAGCCAGAATTTTCATATCCTGTACTTTTTCCACATTGTTGAAAGCAGTTATAATTATCCTGGATTTATTAATTTTAATAATCTCCCTAACTGCTGTAACTCCGGTGCATTCATTTTTCCTGGAATCTTTTACGGCAATGCCATGCGCCCCTTTGCCATTGTATAGCCCTGCATGAAGGTATCCTCCGTCCATGTAAAGTGAAACTTTCTGCCCGGATACTATATCCTCATCCGATATGACCTCCCATACCAGTGAAGAATCTATACTTATAAGGCTTGAATGCACAAAATCTTCTATGTAATTTAGACCATTGTAAAGAAAGTCAAAACCTTCCTTTGTAATACTGTTTTTTTCGTCTATGAATCCCTTTTCCTTCAGTATCTTTATATGGTAAACCACACCCTGAAGTGTTATGTCCAGTTCCTTTGATATCTCTGAGGGTCTTGTTTTACCATTTTTTATATTGAGCAGAATCATTAACTGTGAAATAAGGGCCTGTTCGATTTTCATTGTTGTGTATATAAATATGTATTATATTTTTTCTGTACAATTATTTTCACGATATGCCGTATTTCTTTAATTTTTCCAGATAGTAAGATACCTCTGCCTCAATATCATTGCTTGAATAAATTGCTGAAACCACTGCAATTCCTGAGATTTTATATTTCAGTACATCATCTACATTCCCTCTGTTTATTCCACCTATCACAAATACAGGTATTTTAATATCATCCAGCCTATCAAGGATATTTATATCGCACATTGTAGCATCATTCTTTGTTTTCGTACTGAAAAAAGACCCGAAAGCAACATAATCTGCTCCGAGTTTCTGAAACTTAACTGCATCTTCAGGACTGCCATATGTAGATACCCCTATTATTTTTTCAGGATATTTTGATTTCACATACTCAAATGGGACATCATCCTTACCGATATGGATTCCGTCAGCACCTACTATGTCCATCAAAACAGGATCATCATCAACGATAAATGGAATGCTGTACTCTCTGCACATATCCCGGAATTTTTGTGCCCTTTCCATTTTTTTACGGAATGAAGGTTCCTTATCCCTGTACTGCAGTATATTGACCCCACTCCTCAGGGCTTTTTCTGTTGCCGTAAATATTTCTATTCCGGTATATGGGGGTGTAACCAGGTATAATCCACCCAGTTTCATTTTAATCCCCTCCTTATGCCATCGGAAACGGCTCCCCATAGCTGGTCTTCCTCAGGATTTATTTCTGATTCCTTACCATTTTGGACCAATTTCATTCCCCTGGCCTTTTCTGTAACCTCTCCTATTATACTGGCATTGACCCCATTTTTCCTGAGCATCTCTGTAAATTCATTTGCATATTCTGGCTTAACGGTGAGAAGTAATGTCCCCTCGCTTATGGACCTCATTGGATTTATATTGAAAAGCGAGCAAATAGCAGCAATATCATTATCAATAATAATGCCGTTATATTTTATCATGACCCCATTGCCGGAAGCATAGCCAATTTCGTAAACAGAATTCAGCAATCCACCCTCTGTGGCATCGTGCATTGATGTTATCCTGTCACCTATCCCATAATCTATAGCCATTAGTTCCTCAGGCACGCAGGTCATTGTATAAAATTTATTCTGAATAGCCTTCAGTGTATTATTTCCCAGTTTTTCCCTTACATATTCTGGAAATGTATATGCAAGTATGATGGAGGCCTCAAGTCCGCAGCTTCTTGCCATTATAATTACATCTCCAGGGGAGGCATTCTCTGTTGTTATGTATTTGTCACCTACCCCCATCAGTGTAACGCCACCTACCATGGGAAATGAAACTCCGGCGTATCTGGCAGTATGGCCTGTAACCACTTCAATGCCGTATTTTTCGCATTCACCATGTATAACATCCCATATTTCGTTGAACTGTTCGTCTGTAATTTCTTCAGGCAGATTCAGGTCTATACTCATATAGCTGGCCCTGATTCCTGATGTAAAAAGGTCAGATGCAAGTATGTGAAATGCAAACCAAGCCGCTTTTTTAAATCCGAAAGACCTGTCAATGTAAAGAGGGTCTGTGGTTACTGCCATGTAGCTTCCATTAATTGCAATAATACCTACATCGACGCCATTGCGTGGTGGTACTGTAACATCTTTCCTCACAGCTCCAATCCTGTTTATTATGTTTTCTTCAAAAAATTTTCTTGATATCTTCCCTATCATTTTATCGCCCAGAAATGTGAAAGTGCCCCATAGCCCTTACCCATGGGAAATGAATTCTCGATTGCTCCTTCTATATATTTTCTTGCCTCTGAAATTGATTTATGCAGTGTCATGCCCGATGCCAGGCCGGATGCTATAGAGGCAGACAGGGTATCGCCTGTGCCGTGTGTATTCCTGGTATCAATCCTTGTACCGGAAAATTCACTGTACTCATGCCCATCATAAAGTATATCTGTGGATATACTTCCACCAGAATGCCCTCCCTTGACCAGAACTGCAGCACCTGTCATCTCATATATTTTCTTTGCTGCAACCCTTGCATCCATTACAGAATCAATCTTAATAGATGAAATGACCTCGCTTTCTGGTATGTTAGGCGTTACCAGTGTAGCAATTTTCATGAGTTTATTCACCATGGTGGAAACCGCATCCTCTTTCAATAATCTTGCATTGGTTTTGGAGATCATCACGGGGTCTACAACAATGTTATTTACATTATACTGCTGAAATTTTTCTGTGACCGCCGATATGATCTCCTCTGAATAGAGCATGCCTGTCTTGGCAGAATCAGTACCAATATCTTCCATTACTGCATCGAACTGGTCATTAATGAATGACACGGGAAGTTCATAAATAGATTTTACTGTAACACTGTTCTGTGCAGTAAGTGAAACGATCACTGCTGTTCCAAACACCTTCATTGCTGTAAAAGTTTTTAAATCAGCCATAACACCTGCTCCCCCACCGGAATCTGTGGATGCAACAGTCATAACCCTTGGAACCATGTTACTAATATAATTTTAGATTATTTAAAAAATACGGAAATTTAAATTTATACATAATAATGTAATAGAAAAGAATTTATATATACTGGATGGATACCTACTTAAAATGGATATACTTCAGGCTATTGGCCTTGCACTTGTTGCTATAGGTCTCGTTTATGTTATTTACCAGTTCCCGATACTGTTTTACGGGTATAAGGAATTTACAAAATACGATATAGATTTTTCAAGTTTGGATGGGGTGCAGTTTTCAGGGTTCAAGATGTATAAGCCTCTCGTAAGCATAATTGTCCCGGCCAAGAATGAAGAAACTGTTATATCGAGAACCATAGAATCCATTCTTAATCAATCCTATACGAACTTTGAACTATTCGTGGTTGTTGATAATTCCAGCGACAATACATATAAAATAGCCAGGGAATTCGAATATAAGGATAGCAGGGTAAAGGTATTCAACAGGCCAGATGGAAAGAGCAAGGCTTCGGCGCTCAACTTCTGCTTCGAAAAATCAAGAGGAGAAGTCATAGCAACCTATGATGCAGACACCATGCTGCTGAGAAACACACTTGAAAACGCCGTTTATGGGATGAATTACTTCAATGTGGATGTTCTGCAGGGATACAATTCCTATATAAATAGGGAGGAAAATATATTCACAAGGCTTGCAGTAATAGATGAGATACTTGTAAAGGCCACCCTTATAGGAAGAACACACCTAAATCTATTCGTCCCTGTTGCAGGTTCAAACCAGTATTTTAAGAGGCATGTAATAAAAAACATAGGTGGCTGGGATGATAAGTTCCTCACAGAAGACCTGGAAAGCTCACTGAGGATATCAAATTCCCGCTACAGGTCTGCATACCTTAGCAGTGCCAAGGTACTTCAGGAGACACCTGCATCGTATTCAGAATACTTTAAGCAGAGGACAAGGTGGCTTAGAGGGTATCATCAGGTTTTTATTCATTCAAAAAAGAAACTGAGCAGATTCGCAGATTTGGATGCCCTGATGATCTTACTTGCACCGACATTTTCAGGCATACTGTTTTTCGGATGGATGTACATATCACTGCTGAACTTTTATAACCCGTTCGTGCATTCAATGAGAACCTATTTTATATCCCTTATAGTTATATCTCTGATAATATACGCTGCCGCTTTCATCCTTGTACTTATCAAGAAAAAGCAGAATGCAATTTATCTGCCATTGATTTATGTATACCTTACCATAAATTCGCTGATATCTATATATACAATGTTCCTGGAAATCACAGGTGCAAAGCGTGTGTGGCATAAGGTAAAGAAAACTGGAAAGACAACAATTTAATAATTACCTTTTCATACATGCCTATGGTACTGGACTCTTACAGAAAAAATGCAGATAAATTCCTGGATCCAATTACAGAAAAATTTTCAAGAACTAATCCCAATACTATCTCTATTTTATCTCTGATTTTTGCAGGTTTAGGGGGCGTATCCTATTATCTTGGGCATTACTTTCTCCTGCTCGCATTTGTATTGATAGTTATGTCAGCACTGTTTGATGCGCTGGATGGTAAAATAGCAAGGTTGAAAAACCTCTCTTCAAAGAAAGGTGACATGCTAGATCACGTATTCGACCGTTACTCAGATATGTTTATAGTTCTTGGCATGACTTTTTCAATTTATGGCAATGTGTACCTTGGATTGTTTGCAATACTTGGAATACTTCTGACAAGTTATATGGGTACACAATCACAGGCACTGGGGTTGAAACGTGATTATTCTGGTATAGCCGGGAGGGCAGACAGGCTTGTATTAATAATAATATTTTCAATCGTACAGTTTTTCATAACTGCGCATTTTGATCTCTATTCAATAGATATATACGCCACAGGAATACTCCTGATCTGGTTCGGCCTCGCAGGTAATATAAATGCGATAACCCGGTTCTTTGACATGTATAAAAGTCTATAAATTTTTTAAAAATGTTACATATTCTTCATTGTAACTTTTTGCCTTTTCGCTGAATTTCGACTCTGAAAAGACACGGATAATTTTTTCAGTTCCTGAGGGCCTTATAAGAGTCCATCCATCGGCATCATAAACTTTTATGCCGTCGGTGAAGTCGAACATCTTGCCTGTAAATTTTTTTGTTATGAGTTCTTTTATTTCATTCCATTCCCTGTTTCTCGGAACAGATGTTTTTATCATGTAATACTCCGGGATATCTTTCAGAAGCTCCGATAATGGTTTCTTTTCCCTGGCAAGTAAATCCAGCATCAGGGCCATTGTCATAGCGCCGTCCCTGCAGTACTGGTGCTTTCCATATATAATCCCACCATTTTCTTCCCCGCCTATCGTGGCCTTGTTGTCAATCATGGCCCTGGCGACAATGGGTGCCCCCACTCTAGTTAGAATTAATTTAGCCCCCTTTTCTGAGCATATTTCACTGAGTGCGTCGGAGCTGCTTACAGGGGTAACAACAGAATTACCTCTTTTTACTGTATGTTTAGTGATCAGGGCCAGGCTCCTGTCACCATCCACAAAATTACCTTTTTCGTCGATAAAGACACATCTATCAGCATCACCATCATGGGCGATTCCAATGCTGAATTTTCCGGTCTTCATTATAGATATGAGATCAGAAAGGTTCTCCGGTTTTGGCTCCGAGTTTCTTGAGGAAAATTTTCCATCGGGGTTTGCATTCAGTGAAACTGGATGGCAGTTAAGCCTTGTGAGTATTTCCGGGCTTGTATAATAGGATGCCCCGTTGCCAGTGTCTATCGCCACCCTTAGATTGCTCTCAGATATGGCCTTTGAATTAACAGAGTCTATAATGCTATTCATGTAAAGGTCTATTCCGGTGCTGTCATAGCTGTAGTTTCCTATCCTATCCCAGTCTGCCATTCTGTAGTTCCTGCTTTCATAGATTTCCTCTATCTTTACCTCTTTCTCCTCATCAATTTCTGTACCGTCACTGTCTATTGCTTTTATTCCATTGTACTGTGGAGGATTATGGGATGCAGTTATCATTATGCCAGGGATATGATTTTCTTTACAGTAGTACTGAAGGCCCGGTGTTGGAAGCTCGCCTATGTATACTATATCTGTGCCCGTGGACATTGCCCCTGAGGCAACTGCAAATAAGAACATATCTCCACTTATCCTTGTATCCCGTGCCATTGCAATCTTCGGAGAATTAAAAAATGTTCCTGCTGCCCTTCCTATGCCTGTTGCAAGTTCCAGGGTCAGATCATTGTTCGGGACCCCTCTGATTCCATTTGTGCCGAATAATTGTGGTACTTTCATTATTAATAATAGTAATTCATTATAATAAGTTTTTATCCTGTATGTCGTATGTGTTTCCACGCCATTTGATATTTTTCATTCTTTTTGCTATGATTAAATTAACCATATATATTACGGGAAGCATTATAGCACCCATAACATTTACCAGTTTGACCTTTTTCAGCCTCCTGAGCATATTAAATATATAAACCACGGCCGGAATCAGGAATAATAAGTAATACGGGCTGTAAAATACACCCATAAATATGGCTGACAGAAACAGAAACATATAAGACCCGTAAAACAGCATTCCATAGTAATATACTTTAGGTGATGCAGATATGGACAGCGCTGTTTGCCTGTTTGCCCACTCAAAAAACACATCAAAATTATCAGGAGAGTTTATGTCGGGCATGGCAGAATCTACATAGTAAATTTTTTTGCCCTTGCTTTTGCATATTTTTGTAAGTGCAGTATCGTCTGATATATGCTCACTGAAAAAATCCATGGAATCCTCTATAAGTTCTCTTCTAAATGCAAGTGAACCACCCCAGCCGAATCTTGTCAATTTTGATTCCATGAGGCCCATTCCGACGAATCCCCATATTTCTTTTACCTGGGACCAGAAGCCACCTCTGGGTTCAAAATATGGAAATGTGGTTGAGATCCCTGCATCGGGATTTTTCAGTGGCATCACCATATCCAGCAACCAATCATCTTTTACCTCTATATCAGAATCCGCAAGCAAATAAACATCATAATCTCTGTATCTATCAATAGCAGTGCTTATTGCCCTTACTTTGCCGCTGCATTTACTGCAATTGTACGAACTTATTATGTATTCAACGCCCATCTTTTTTATTACGTTCACTGAATCGTCTCCCCCGGAATCAACAACACATATTAATTTAAAATTTTCATATTTCTGTTCTTTTACTGATTTTAAATTCGTCTCCAGAGAATAATCAACACCGCGCACCGGCATTATTACCAGAGTTTTAGGCCGGTAATCATTTACAATATGCTCACTGTGATACTTGCTTGATTCTATATAGAGAAAACCAGCGGCTATGAGCAGCAATAAAACTGTATAAAAAATCAGTAAAATATAAAAAATAAACATTTTATATTAATGTAACGTCTCTTGTATCAACCTGGCTAACTCCTTCTACAGAGGATATTGCATTCTCAACCGAATCTATTTTCCCTTCTTCATCAGGTACTATGACAGAAAACATCAGGGCGCTCAGGCCGAACCCTATCTCCTCTTCCTTTACCTCATTAATTTTGCACAGTTTGTCTATGGCATTTGTTATTTCATTTTTTAATTTTCCCAGGTCTACTTCTACTGACTCAGGGAGTACCCTCAGCTGAACCATTACATCTCCCATAATATCACGGTCCTATAAATCCACATTTCGGGCATTCATACTTCGTAGAATGTTCCCTGCACTGCTTGCATCTGCCTATCATTTCCTCCCCGCAATTGGGGCACTCAAATATTGAATATCCGACTTCCACCAGGCCTATACCGCAGGAAGTACATGTTTCTTTTGTGTTTATTTTAACCACTCTCTGGCTCTTTATTAAATAAACCTATTTAACTTTTATATATTATACATTCGGGTTTCTTCAGAAATAAAATATTAAAAATTGCATAAACTAATTTAATACTTTATTATTATCCTGTATGGAAATATTATTCGGTAACAAACATGAGAAATTAACTGAAGGAAAATATTTTATTGCATCTGCCGACCCATTATATTACGGGCTTATAGTGAATCCATCATCCGAACTATGGGGTTATATGGTAGAGAATCACAGTATAAAAACTGATATAGACGGGGATCTTCAGGAGTATGCTATTCCCTATAGAATTGATGTGGGAGAAAACAGCATATTTTTTATTAAGCCAGGAGAATGGCATTAAATCCCAAATATTTGCAGTAGAAAACCATCCACAAAGTTTAGAATTATGGCAAGAATGAACACCGCAGCGAAAAGTTTGCTATTCCAGTAGAATACCTTGCTCCCATCCAGTGGTGGAAATGGTATTAAATTAAAAAGCGCAAACCAGAGATTTAACCAGGCCACCCAGAGGAGTATGGTAGAGGCAACAGCACCCAAGGGTGCAAATGTAAATGCCAGAAATGCAATGATACCTATAAATATATTTGTAGCAGGGCCGGCCAGGGCAATCTTGCCCTCACTTTCTCTGTCATACAGCCCAGCGAACTGAACCGCACCAGGAGCTGCAAATATGAATCCGAATATTGACGTTATGAGCGCCATGAGAATTCCAACAGGCCACAATTTGAAGAATGCAACCGCACCCAGCCTTCTTGCCACTGTTCTGTGTGCCATTTCATGCAACAGAAATGCAGTTACTGTTACTGAAAACCCAATCAGAACCTCTATCTCAAACGTTTTTGGATTCACCACCCTGAGACCGCCATTTATCATCAGTGTAAATGCTATTGTAAGAACTATGACCGCTATTATTATGTCGTTTGATTCGTTATTCCTGCTGTACATCATTTATATTAATCCCTTCTTAATTTTTTCAGATATTGCTATGGAATCCAGAAGCCCTATATCATATTTTACCATAATTTCCATAATTCCGGGTATATATTTTTCATTTATGCCGGAAGTAAAATGCCAGTCCTCCAGACCCAGTGAGGGCCTGTAATAACCCTCCATGGCCCTCCCAATAAATATATAGAAATTTTTAGATTTAATTACATCATCTGTTACACTGTATATATCATGGATTTTAACCTTGTTCAGTGAGTGTATGCCCTTTTCATAAAGCCTTCTGATAATATTTTTTGATTGAATATTGAATTCAGCCCTGTCTATATAGGAATACGGTAGGTTATTCGTTATAAAACTATATACGTCACTGGAAACATAAGGAGGAACATATTTCTGCATTTCATAAAAATTTAATACTCTATTTTGTTCATTCTCAGCCCTGAATATGTCTCCCGTTAAACGTATGACTGTCCTGGTTCTATAAGAAGCCCTGATTTTATTCTCAATTTTGGCTTTAAGGCCTTCGGGAATTATATCAGAATACTCTTTTAAGATGACCCTAACACCAACGTAATTAAATAGTTTAATCTGGGAATAAATAAAATATTCTATATTATCACTATTTATAAATTCAGAGTTATTCTTAAAAATATTTGAAAGAGACGTATAATCTTTCAGGTTATATGTCGTTTTTATCATTTTATTGAAGGAAGACACCGATTTATTCATATGATAATTTTCAAATGATAACTTTAATGCCTCTCCATCCTCATTATTCATGATCAGTGCATTTATAAGTTTGTCCTGAATTGCCGATTCCTCCTGATTAGAACTGGCTAATCTTTTAAGAACATCCACTTCCAGGTCATAAAGTTCCATGCTGTGGAATTTTTCTGCTAAAAGTTCGCCTAGTATTTTATCCCCGGTGCCATAGAACAGGTCCAGCATTGGTTGCTTAAGTGACATTGTATCCCATGCCTGATTTACTGCAAATTCAATGATTTTTGGGTTGTTGTAATGTTTAACAATAATTTCCTTTACACTGTCATATTCATTCCTAAAATAATAATAAAGAAATAGATCGAACCATTCATTTCTTGATTTCATGTCCTCTATTATCTTCATGGAAATTATATTTCCTGTGGATATTTCCTGGAACACCGGGTTCTTTACTGCCTGCCTGTTCCTTATATATGCCCGGTTGAAGTATTCTAGAGCCTTTTTATAAATTCTCTTGCTGTAATAGTAGCTGGAGAGTATGATATACGAGGAATACTTCTTTTGTGGGTAATTCTCCAGAAAGTTTATTGCTATTTTCTCATCTCTGGATTTTAGAAGCAAATAATGTTTAATTATGTCTTCAGAGCTTCCCCCATGGAGTACTGATAGAGCCGAATATTTCAGTTTGTCCCTGTAGGAATCCATACAGTATTCCTTCAATCTGTATACGCCAGCATTCTTCATATCTATGGTACCAATTAATTCCCTGAAAGAATCTTTAATCTGGACTTTATTTTCTTCTATAAAAGCATCAATTTTATAAAACACCTCATCAAATCCTAAATCAATGCATAGTTTGACATAGTTATCAACCCTCTCATTGTGCTGCAATCCAGCGTTGATTCTTAAAGCAAGGAAATTTACATTAAGTAGAATGCCAATAGCCTCATCTACATGTTTTATAGCCTCACCATAATCTAATTCGTGCTGTTCAATAAGTGCCCGCGCATAATAATAAAATGGATCAGGGACCTTACTGTTTATGGATTCAATATAAGATTCGGCCTGTTTATAAAATCCATAGTCGATCATGGACATGGTAACCGGGTAAAGAAAGTAACTTGAATCATTGAGGTCTCCCGGCACCTTCCCGGTTTGAATGGAATATGCCTCTGCCATAATTTTTCCAACAGCCTGGTATTTATCAACCCCCATAAGACCCCTTATATAATTTTTCTGTACCGGTAATTTTTTCCTCATGGCCATTAATGAAATTATGTATATGCATGCCACAGATTTATTCCTGTAAGCCTTTTGCATGTATACATTATAATCAATATTTTCTCTTCCCCTAATAAACAATATGACCATTTCAAGGAGTGTATCTGAAATATTTAAATTATCAAACTTTCTGATATTTGCCTCAGATTTAAGAAATCCAAATAGGGTATCAACAACCGGGCCAGAGTCCATGAGGTTTCTGTCTGATGACAGATATTCAATGGCTTTATCGATCTTTCCTGTAGATACAAGGGAAGAACAGTATTCTGGCATAAATCCAAGGCTCCTCCCCCTGTCTCCAAGCAATTTTACAAGTTCATCATATTTATGATTTTCATAAAGATAATCTACAGCAACTCTATAGGTATTTGCATCCTGAATTCCCATTTCGATAAGGTTAATGGCCACCCTGTATGCATATTCCTGATTATCTGTATTCAGGTAATACTGAATCAGAAGTTTCATAATTTCCCTGTCCTCAGCAAATTCTGATCTGTATCTGGAAATATCTATTTCCGCTTCACTATACATCTCAAGGCTGATTTCTGCTTCTATTTTATACAGGATAAACTTCCTGGAAAGCTCTTTATTCCGCTCCATTATCGAGATGTAACCTAAAAGTGAGTAGTAATCCTGAAGAAAATGTTCTATTTCTATTATCCTTTCAAGAACATTCTGATCTCTGTTGTAATATATAAATTTATAAATTTTTAGTGCACTCTCATAGTTTCCATTCCGATAATAAGCCTCAGCAAGTTCAGCATTGCCGGGGTCGGTTTTTTCTGAATATCTTATCACGGAATCATAATCCTGCAGATATAAATAGTAAACTATGAGTTCATTATTATTCTGAAATATGGATTCCATGGAATTGACAATATTTTTCAGACCGGTTTTTTTTCCATCCTTCATATATGTATCTGCAAGTTCCATATAACAATATTTTGAACCTGTTATTGATATACACTTCAATAATATCCTTTCAAGGTCATCCATGCTTCCGTTTATTTTAAACATTTTGATATAATTGTGGAAATTTTCATCATTAAATGAATTTGTTAAATACCGGTCGAATTTATCTTGTTCATAAATACCGGTTTTGCAAAGGTATTGTAGGGCAACATCTATACTAGCAGAGTCCATTATTTTATTGAATGCCTCATTTATCTCCACTATGCCGCGAAGATCTTTATAGGTATTAATCATGCCAAGAAATCCATCTACATCTCCTGTATCATAATATTTTAATGCCCTGTATTTTAGCACCGGCATAAGTTTGCTATCTATATAGTTTAATGCCTCAAACAAATTCTCTGTAATTTTCTGGTATCTGAAAGCATCATCAAGTATATCTGAAATCTGGTTGTCATAAACATTTTTAATTTCTTCGTGCTCCTTTATGACAAAGTTGCTGAAAGATTCTATAGAACCTCTTTCCCTTGCCCTTTTCAGCAGGGATTTTAACCTCTTTTTCAACATCAGATGCTCTACGGCAATCATTACTGGGATATTTTATTATCCGTTATAATAGTTTATGGTACTATTTTTCATATCTAAATATGATTCAGCAGACTGCTTGATCTTAGAGGTTAGGTCTGGCACTTTATGCTTTAAAGATAAAATTCAGGGGAATCTGCAGAGCTGGCAGTCTATTTATAGTACTAAATATAATTTAATATAGAATTATCATAAATACGTGTGCCATCTTGACCATCTCTACCAGGACATTAAATCCAGTCAGCTCATAAAGTGCAATTCCGATACCCGCACCCAGGAACATAGATGATATCAAATATGCAAGGGTCCTGATTCCAAAAAATACCAGAATACCTGTTACAATGGCTATAAGTGGGGCATATACACTTGTTGATATCCCTATACCGGAAGATGAGTAATGAACCAGATAGGGAAATAAGAATGTTATAAACCGTGCGCCGAACACGAATCCTATAATTATACCTACCACGGTTTCAATATCATTTTTTAATTTGATATATTTTTTGATATCCATTTGAGTATATAAATAAATTTACGTATTAAATTTTTCCCTGCATTTTTTCTGGTTGCAACAATGTATTAATTATTAATATACATATATATTACACTCTGATGTACATTTTAAATTACAATTATATATCAAAAAGCAATTATGTACCATGGAAAATCAGTTAAGGTCAAATTCTATATCACTACCTGGATTAATATTCCAGGGGATGGGACAGCTATCCCCACTTTTTACATTCGATGGCATAATAAGCGTTGCTGCTTTTGCAGCAGGGGCAAGCCCACTGGCCTTTCTAATCGGCCTGGTGGCCTCTCTTCTAACAGGAAATACGCTCTATCAGTTTTCAAAGAGAACAGCAAGTGCAAGGGGATATTACGGCTATTCCGGGTATTCTCTGGGGAAGCATGCTGCCTTTATAACCTCCTACCTCTATTTAATTTATCAGCTGGCAAATTTAATATTTATCCTTTCGTTTTTTATAATGATATTCAATCCTGCTATACTTTATCTCACAGGTTTCAACATACCCTTCTACTATGGCATAATACTGATAGTGATCATAAGCATTCCTGCATTTTACACGGTTTATCGCGGAATTGTTCCATCATTCAAATCCCAGATAACAATCAATGTTATTGAAATAATATTTGTTGTTGTTATTTCCATAATAATAATATTTACATCCAAGGACAACACTATTGCAGTTTTCATACCAATTTCTGGATATAAAAACCTCTTCCTGGGTTTCATCACCGGTAGTTTTCTTGCCTATACAGGTTACGGGTCCGTAGTTTCTCTGGGGGAGGAAGCCAGGGCACCACAGAAAAACATCGGGCTTTCCATAGTTGCCATGCTCCTGATTATCGGTGTTCTGGACCTCTTGATTTCCTACTCACTTGTTGTAGGATTCGGTGTTAATAAAATGGATAGCTTTACAAATACCGTGATCCCGGCCTTCATGGTAATAAAAACACATGTAGGCATCTATGCTTCAATATTCTTCCTTGCCTTCAATTTTTTTATAATTTATACACTATTCAATACAATTGGAACCGCAATAACCAGAAATATTTATTCTATGGCCAGGGACGGTTTTCTTCCAGGAGCATTCATGAAATTGAATAAATACGATGCACCGCAAAATGCACTATTTTTACTGCTCGGAATATTTATCTTAGTTGCCATAGTTTCTACCGTGATATTCTATGCGTCATTCAGTATAGGCGGGTTTTTGGACCAGTTCATATTTTATGCAACTATAAGTACCCTATCAACACTGATAATACACATGATCGTGAATACCGGCCTTTCCAGGATATATAAAAATAAATTATTTGATATAGTTATACCTTCAATATCCACAATTATAATACTGATTGCCCTTTATTACGCTGTATCAAGCCTCGCATTTCCATTTATTTATTCCGTAGTTATAATGCTGTTATATATAATAATCATTGCCAGTTTCAGTATAATTATAGGAACAAAAATAAAGGATATTTATGGAAAAGATATAATTGAAAGAAATAAACAATAATTATTTTTTTTCAAGTATGTCCATAATAGATTTTGTGTCCATAACCATGGATACTGCGGACATGGATTTGAGTGATGCTTCATGCATTTCCCTGCTGTGGGATGAGCATGCATCAGATGCCACCACTGTATAATAACCAAGATTGCCCGAATCTCTGGCGCTGGATTCAACTCCTATTTCAGTTGCAATTCCTGTAAAAATAACAGTCCTGATTCCTGCTGCCTTGAGCATGTTATCAACGTTTGTTCCGATAAATAGGCTTGCAGTATTCTTATTGAGAACATAATCATCCTTTTCAGGGGCCAGTTCTGGATAAATTTCTGCCTCGCTTGAACCGGGCGCCATGAAAACAGGCAATTTCGATGGATCAGTTACCCCGAATCTTTTCATATAACTGTATATTCCTGAAGGGGCCATGTACTGAAAAGGCAGTGGCGTTATTTTAGTATATAGTACAGGAATACTCTTTTTCCCTGATAGCTGGGTCAGTTTTTTTACATTACCAACAAATTCATCTTTATTGAAAATATTATTGACCAGGCCATTCTGTACATCCCAGTTCACCAGTACAGTGTGCTTTGGATCCAGTATCTCATCCATATTTTCAAATATTGTTTTATTTCCAATGGCTTTCATACTATCGAATTTTTTTATGATATATTGCTTTTATGGTTTCTTCAAAGCTGTACTCTGATGTTTTCATGTCATGTATAAGCAAGTCTTTCAGCATTTTGGAAGTCCTGGGGGAACTGCCATCGGTACTTATTGCAATTGTTATGTCTCCTATGCCAGCATTTGCCACCATCATTATATCAGAATTATTATGGTTCCCGGAATCATCATGCAAAATACCCATTCTTTTACATATGCTAGAAATCATATCGTTCACATCCTGTTTATCTGTTATGCAAAGTACCATGAAATAACTATTATTTATATCACTAACCTCTATATTTCTCAGGCTAAGCTGTATATTGCCTTCATCTGAAAGCTTTTCTATAAATTCAGTTACTTCCGGGGAGATTACATGAATTAACGGATTTTCAGGAAGAAGCACTTTTATTTTTCTCTCGGCTATTTTACCCCCTCCGGCTATCAGGATTTTTTTATTTTTCAGGTCTATATTAAAAATCATACTGCCTGCATTATCCTTATCAGGAATATTAATAAATTCCTCATTCTGTATCATTTTAGAACTTAAAAACGCTAAGTTAAAGTTTTTTCTTCACATCATTATATGATCTGTAGAGTGATATCAAAAATGATTCCTTGGTGAGTTTATGTTTATAAGACCATTCAACATCTTTTTCAATATATGATAGATGACTACTTCTGTTTTCATTGGAAATATAATTATCTCCATGCATATACCCGGTTATGTTCTTTACTATTTCTTCTGCATCCTGACCTGCCAGTAAGCCTAATGACTGCCTTATCCTGATCATACGTATTTCAGATTCATAAGTTGCCCTTGCAATCTGTTCTACATTCATCCACTTTGTATAATAATTCAAAAAATCAGTCCATATCTTCCCATTTTCAAGAAGGTTGAAATAATCACTAATTGTTTTTGCAGTAATTGTAAAGCCATAATCTCCCGGGTGCTCATATATCAAAGAACCGGGATCTATGAAGGGAGTGAGCGGGGATATAAATGTATAAAGTTTCTCCTTATTATTTGTGAATCTCTTCATAAGACCCTCGCTGTAATCCAGGTCTATATTCACATCATCCACAGTTTGCCCGCTTAATCCTATGGTGAAATACACATCTATCTTTTTAGATCCCGCTGTGATAGAATTTTCTATAAAATTCTCCAGGCTTTTATTATCGTAAGGTCTTCCATTCTTATTCCGTATTGTCTCATTCGAGGATTCTGGAGAAATTTCCACAGTAAAATCTGGAAAATTCCTTCCCAGTTCATCCAGATAATGTTTTTCGGGCGGGACAAAAAACTCGGTTAATAGTGGCAGGTCTATTTTCCTGTTTTTCATTTCCTGAAACAGGGACGAATAAAATTTTTCTCCGGCACGGTTTATATCTCCTGTAATAAATACAGGACTACCCAGCATTTCCTGGACAAGAGATATCTCTTCCGCTATAATTTCTGGTTTTCTATATACAGGGGATATATCATTGTAATTATTCCTGTAGGCGAAATTTGAACCCCCGCAGAACGCGCAGTTGAAACTGCAGCCATGTTCTATTACAGTCATTGCTTCAGTATTTTCAAGCCATGAAGCATATGGTAAATGGCCCTTAATATCATGATATTTAATTGCATTTTTCATCAGTACTCCGTAGTTTAGAAATACATCATCAATGGACGATTTTCCATGCTGATTATGTAATATTCTACTTCCGTCCCTGTGAATCAAATCTGGAACATTATTGATACCCTGCGAATTTTCCAGTGTCTCAGCCAGTTTAACTATATTCTTCTCCTGCAAATCCCCGGAAAGTATAAAATCTATATATTCATAATTCTTCATTATATCATCAGCAAAATAGGTGGCAGAAAATCCGCCCAGCAATACCTTTGAATTCGGGTGCAGGTCTTTGATAATCCGTGCAATTTTCAGAGCCCCATTAACATGAGGGAGCCAGTGAAGGTCAATGCCAAAAATATCGGATTCCACATCCTTTAAATATTTCACAGAATCAAATTTGCCTGATGATACCATCATGGCCGCAACATTGCATATTCTGGCATTGTAGCCTTCCTGTATTAACGAACTAAGCATGCTGACGAATCCGATCGGGTACATTTCAAATACTGGTGTTGATGGAATAACATCGCTTATTGGCCCCAGTTTAATATCCCTGGTCCTGAAATCGTATATGCTCGGAGCATGTACCAGTGCAACTTCTGTTTTCATAATATCATCGATCTTCTTGATATCTTATCACATTATGGAATAGGATTATTCACTTTTAAGGTTAAATTGCATGAGACAGAGCAATTAAGTATTCATTTCATGTCCCCAAGGCACAGTGATAATTTCGTCTCTGCCTACTCTATTATGCAAGGACCATCATTTATGGCGCTAAATCTTCCATGTCCATTGTTATGGTAACATTTAATGTAATTATATAATATATCTTTTTAAAAACATATCCTTTTACGGAAAAATAAAAGAATAAAATTATGAATATTATGGCGGAGCCTGTAAGTGCTGGTATATTGCAACATAACCTATAAACAGAGCTATCAGGGCTGTAAGTGCCAGAAGTATGATTGCTGTATAATAAAGGTACTTCTTTCCATTATCAGGTTTCACAAATAAGACCAGTGAATACACCGCAGATATTCCGCTCATAACATATAATCCCATTGCGCTTATGAGGTCATCTCCTGTTTCAAGCTTGAAATTAACCATTGCAGCAGCTTCAATAAACAGATAAATCCCCAGCATTACTCCAGGAATAGATATTGATCTGAGATTTTGCTGCTTGTATATCATAAGCGAACCCGCCATCAATAATAATCCGAGTATCATTAATGGGTCCCCGAAAAGCATGTTATACGCACTTAGCGGACCTGGAAAAGGCCAGAACTGTGACATTCTGAAACCGGATACAAAATCAAAAAATCCGAAAGCAAAACTCGGAATAACAAGCTCCTTTAAATCTTTTCCCTGTGCGGCCATATAGAAATAGGCAGCAATAAGGGCGGCACTGATTCCTAAACTTAATAGCATTGCAGCCAATGGATCAACAAATCCCATAAATTTACCTCTTAAATATAATTTTTATAATATATTAATATACTTGTTTTTTTATGAATATAATCATTAAAATTTTTATATGCTGCAAAGTGATGGCGAAAAATGCCACAGAACTCTACCTGGCCTTATACTGGTCTAAATTGCTTTGTTAATAGATAAAATCTATTTTCTAATGTTCTCCATTCAAGATTAGCCATGATAAGTTGCCATAAGAAAACTATTATTATTTGTCATTATTTACTTCTATGCTAAGCGAGAATGAAATGGATGTTTTAAAATATGTCAGGGAACTTGCAGAGAACAAAATAAAACCAAGGGCCCGGGAAATAGACGAAAAGATGGAAGTGCCTGAAGACATTATACAGGCAATGAGGGATATGGGCCTGTTCGCCTCCTATATTCCTGAAAAATACGGGGGTTACGGTTTAAGCTTTCCATTCCTTGTTGAAGCAATAGAAACAATATCAGAGGCGTGCCCCAGTACCGCTCTTGTACTTGATGGGGCACTTACACTTTTTGCCGAACCACTCATAATGTTCGGCAGTGAATCACTGAACAAAAAATACCTTACAGAGATTGCAAAAGGGGCGGTAGGGGGACTTGCCATCACCGAACCGGGATCAGGCAGTGATGCGGCCTCTATTTCAGCACACGCCGAAAAATGTTCGGGTGGTTATAAAATCAACGGGACGAAAACTTTTATTTCAAATGGCAGACTGGCAAAATTTTTTGTAATGGACGCATCAACGGACAAATCTAAAGGTTATAAGGGAATCACCACATTCGTTGTTGATGCTAATGCCCCTGGTCTTGAAATAAGCCGGGACATACATAAAATGGGAATAAGAGGGTCCAGTACGGTTGAATTGAATTTTCACGATGTTGTTGTTCCAGAGTCCAATATTGTAGGTGAATACAATAAAGGTTTTTCCGTAATAATGGACACCCTCGATGCCGGGAGGATAGGAATAGGCGCACAGGCGCTCGGAATTGCAAAATCTGCTTTCCGGGAAGCCCTCGAATACATAAATACAAGAAAACAGTTCAACAGAAAAATTATTGATTTCCAGGGGATCCAGTTCATGATAGCAGAAATGGAATCCAGAATAAAAGCCTCGGAACTTCTCATAAGGGAGGCAGCAGAAAAATGGCAGAGGCATGAAGACACCGTTGAGCTTTCATCAATCGCCAAGATGTTTGCATCAGATACAGCAGTCTACGTAACAGAGAGGTCATTGCAGCTCTTCGGCGGATACGGTTACACAACAGACTTCAATGCTGAAAGGCATATGCGGGATGCAAAAATCACACAGATTTATGAGGGGACAAATGAAATCCAGAAAATTATCATATCCCGTGAAATTATGAAAAACCTATAAGGTTTTTATATTCTTTATTGATTGAAGGACAATGTTAATAGGCCAGAAAGTAGATTTTTCTTATAAGGGGGCAGAATACACTGGAACTTTCATAAGCTCCTCTGATGACGCAATAACAGTAAAACTGGGCAGTGGCTACAATATAACTCTGAATAGGGACTCATTTAAAGTTATAAAGGAATACCCGCCTGAATCCATGGAAAAAGATTCCCTGACAGAAATAAATCAGGAATGCGGCGAGGATGGGATATGCATACTTACAACCGGTGGGACAATAGGCAGTTCAGTGGACTATAAAACTGGCGCTGTTAAGCCCGTAAAGGATATATCATATTTATATAATTTTGTTAATAACATAGATCAATTCAAACTTTACCATGAAAACATTGAAAATATGCTTAGTGAAAATGTAGATGCAGGCAAATGGTTAACCTTTGCTAGGAAGGCCAGGGATGCCATGAAAAAAGGCAATTCTGTAATAATATTCCACGGGACTGACACAATGCAGTATTCTGCTTCAGCATTGTCCTTCATGTTTGAGGAACAGACGGAGCCGGTAATATTTACCGGAAGCCAGAGAAGCTCTGACCGTCCAAGCAGTGATGCCTTCCTGAACATAGAAGGATCCATCCATTTTGCCTCCATGGAGATGGGGGAGGTGGGAATATCAATGCATACCGGCACATCTGACGATTCAGTCTCACTTTACCGTGGAACCCGCACAAGGAAAATGCACACAAGCAGCAGGAATGCATTTATATCTATAGGAGAACCATGCATGGCTAAATATTCAAATGGAAAAGTTTCGCAGGAAAGTTATATAAAAAAGCCATCTGAAAATATTGTTTTAAAGGATAGGCTTGATGAAAACGTTGGACTGATATACTTCTATCCAGGTATGAGAGGCGAGGATTTTTACAATTTATCTTACAATAAGAAAGCAGTAATAATAATGGGCACCGGCCTGGGCCATGTATCCTCGGGAATTCTGGCGGTAATAAAAAAATTATCAAAGGAGACGGCCTTTTTTATGGCCTCTCAGTGTATATACGGAAATGTGAATATGAATGTTTATTCAACAG
The DNA here is from genome assembly GCA_021806295.1 of Thermoplasmata archaeon. Lineage (GTDB taxonomy): Archaea > Thermoplasmatota > Thermoplasmata > Thermoplasmatales > Thermoplasmataceae > Ferroplasma. The sequence continues at coordinate 3,578 of JAJZXS010000035.1, read as the reverse complement.
GGCGTGACCTTCTGGATGCCGGTGTAATTCCACTCGGTAATATGCTTGCAGAGACTGCAATGGTGAAGGCAATGTATATACTTGGAAATTATCCTGATGACCTCAATAAATTGATGAAGACGAATATGAAGGGGGAAATCGAGGAAATTGTTAGGTGATTATTATGAAAATAGGCCTGGAAATACATTTTCAACTGAAAGGAAATAAACTGTTCTGTTCATGCAGCACCGAAGGAACAGAGTCTGGTTCTGCATTCCAGAGAAAGCTCACACCGGTTATGGGCGAAATGGGCATGGTTGACAGTGCGGTTAAATACGAGAATATAAGAAACAGGGAATTTCTGTACCGTGTTAGCTCTAATTCCTGCCTGGTGGAGAAGGATGAAGAACCTCCCCATCCGGTTAACACTGAGGCTCTTAATACTGCTATAGCCATATCAGAAGCATTGAACTGCAAAATTCTTGATTATGCATCATTCATGAGGAAAATTGTTATAGATGGGTCCAACACATCAGGGTTCCAGAGGACCGGGATCATAGGAATGGATGGTTATATCCAGACATCAGGGGGCCCTGTTAGGATATCCACAATAACGCTGGAAGAGGATGCATGCAGAAAGATATCTGAAAAGCATGGGCGTGCCGAATACTCTCTGGACAGGCTAGGCATACCTCTTATAGAAATATCCACTGAACCGGATATAGCAGATCCAGAACATGCACTTGAAACTGCAAAGGCCATCGGGCATTTCGTTATGTCCATGAACAATTTTCGTGGTGAGGTTGATTCAATAAGGCAGGATGTTAACTTTTCAATGGGATTCGGCAGGGTAGAAATTAAGGGTGTGTCAAAACTTTCTTTTATAAAGGACACGCTGGATTATGAAATTAAAAGGCAGGAATCTCTAAAAGAAATCTCGGATCTATTTCATGGGAAACCACCTGAAATAGGGGATTTTATAGATATAACAGATATATTCAATAATACAGGTTCTTCAATGATTAAAAAGGCTATAACCTCGGGCAAATCTGTTATGTGTGCAAGGTTGCCTGGATGTAATCATCTGATGAAATATGGCAATTACAGGCTGGGAAGGGAACTTGCTGATGTGGCTAAAAATATGGGTATTGGAGGATTAATGCATTCTGATGAATTCCCGGCCTATGGGCTTACCGGGGAAGAACTGAGTCAAATCTACTCTGCTGCGAGAAAAATGGATGAAGATGCTGTTATAGTTGTTATTGCAGACAGGGATTCAACCGAATCTCTCAGCCCACTCCTGAAGGAACGCATGAATAAAATCATTAAATTAGATCTGGCAGAGACCCGTGCAGCCACCACCAATGGTGAAACCAGGTATTTGAGACCGCTTGCCGGAAAAGAGAGAATGTATCCTGAAACAGATATACCTTTAATTCGCATTACAGAGGATATACTTGAAAACATTAAGAGCATGGTGCCAAAATCACTTGATGAAATTAAGAAGGACCTTATAAAAAAATACAAACTCTCCTCTGTAGAGGCAGAATCAATAATTAATAATAATCTTCTATCGCTTTTCATGTCCCTTTCAGATGGATTCAAGAACCCATCTCTTCTTTCCAGAATCCTGCTCCAGGTTATGCCTGAATTTGAAAAAAAACGTGGTACAAAACTTACACAGGAAGAGATACGCGATATTCTTGGCGTTTCAATTTCTGGTGGGAATATATACAGGAGGGATGATGGCATTAAGAGCATAATTGGAATTGCAAGAAGCAGGGGCTGGGATAGAAATACACTGGAACTTGCCCTATCCTTGTACATTCTTAATGCCATTCCTGTCTCGGAGCTGGAGAAACGTCCTGAGCTTGTACCTTTGAATGAAGCTGAGATTAGAGGAATTATAAATGAACTAAGTGAAGAAGGGCAATTAAATGAAAAAAACCTTATAGTTATGTTTAGAAAAAAAACAGACCATTCATTTGACCCAAGACTTGTTATGAGAATATTCACGGAAATGAAAAAATCTGATAAATTGTAGCAATGGAACCCCGGTTTTTGTCGCTTAAATTGTGAAATTTTTTTGTGTTATGCCAGATAAAATATCCCTCTGGAAATTCAGGAAAATTCTTATTTTCTTACCATTCGATATAATTAAATAGGCTTGAAAAATATAAGAACAATGATATTAGGATACACTTCGATGGCAATTACGATAATTATTCTGGTTCTTGCGTTATACCTTGTATTCAAGATACTTCCGACTGTGGGTGCTGGTCGTTATAAAAATGGTGGTATAAAATTTAACAGGGAAGAGATATCAAAAAATCTTTCACTGGAAAATAATCCTCCTGCAAAGGATGACTCTTACCTAAGGCCATATGAGAGTGGAGAGGTTGCCAAAGAATATGCAGAAGGGCATATCACCGTACAGTATTATGTTATAATATTCCTTTTCATACTGTTTGATATAGATATGTTATTATTGCTTCCATGGGCCTTTGACTTCTATGCACTTGGTGTTATCCCCTTCATGGAAACTATTGTATTCCTTGCCATGCCCTTATTTGCTGTATTTTATGCATATAAAAAAGGCTATATGAGGTGGATGAAATGAAAACTGGTGATATGGGTGTAAAAACAACCACACTGGAGAAAGCCCTGGAATGGGGCAGGTCAAATTCTCTTTGGCCGCTTACCATGGGTCTTGCATGCTGTGCTATTGAAATGATGGCCACCCAGGCTGCCGACGTTGATGTTGCAAGATTTGGAAGTGAAATATTTAGAAATTCGCCCAGGCAATCCGACCTGATGATTGTAGCTGGAACTACTACAAAAAGAATGGCACCACGGGTAAAAAGAATATATGAGGAGATGCCATATCCGAAATATGTTATCGCCATGGGAGTTTGTGTAATACAGGGTGGTCCCTATGTAGATGGTTATTCAGTAGTTCTCGGGGTTGATAAGGTTGTTCCGGTTGATGTTTATGTTCCAGGCTGTCCTCCATCACCGCAGGCACTTACTTACGGACTGATTACCCTGCAGAAGAAAATCAGAAATGAGACCGACAGGTGATAAAAAGATGTATAAAATTATATCTGAAGAAACGGACAAATCGGGGATGAAGGTGTTGAACATCGATAAGACCGACTTAATAGATCTCATGGAGGATTATAAGAACAGGAGATATTACCTCTCATCTATAACCGGTGTTGACATGAAAGACCATATTGATGTTATTTATCATATTCATAATTTTGATAAGAATGATTACATATGCGTGAAAATATCTACTAACGATGAAAAGGTCCCATCCATAGCAAATATCTGGAAGGCTGCAGTGGTGGATGAAAGGGAACAGTATGATCTTATGGGAATAATATTTGAAGGGCATGAGAACCTCAGGCGTATACTGCTTCCAGATGAATGGGTTGGCCATCCTCTGAGAAAGGATTATGACCTGAACAAGGTACAGTATATAAGTATGGACAGAGATGGAAATGAGCATGTAAGCTTCGATGATAAAGAGGGTTGGTAATGTCTCACTGGATAGAACTGAATATTGGGCCTGTTCACCCATCAACTCACGGGAT
>JAJZXS010000002.1 GCA_021806295.1 Thermoplasmata archaeon | reverse complement strand
TAATTAATTTTATTATACAGCATTTAGTATTAACAGCCGCTGGAGATAAATTGAAATTTAGGGGAGATATACAAACTTTCATGCAGTAAATGCCATTACAAATTATTTATCTTTGATAGTATTGATGTAATATCACAGAATACCGCGTCCAAATCCCGGGATTTTTCCTCGATGATAAATATACGCCCCGCCGGGATCCTGTCCAGGGCCTCATAATATATGGTCTGTGCACGCTGTGCATCCAGGTTTTCATTTATTTTCTCCCTGCTGTAGCCCCTCAGTTCCATTCTTCTGCGCAGCACATCCTCATCATCAACAAGGATTATTACATGGCTGCATTTCATAAAATGGGAATAGTGTGATTCCACTACAGTGGATTCTATGTGTACAGATGCGAGGCTGTCAACATCAACCACGCCATCAGATATTAAACCGGAACTCTCGGCTATTCCGTTGAGCCCGGTGCACTTGATGCCATGCAGATTTAACATCCTGCACAGGGAAGTTTTCCCGGTTCCAGGTATTCCTGTTATACAGATCAATTTACATAACCCCGTCATGGATTCCGGAGCCATAAAAATAGTTATTCAGTTTAACAGGCATCGCCAGATGCCGTCTGGCTATAACCGGAACCTCGTAGAATCCCTCACTTATCTGGCGATTTATCTCCAGGTATACAGGAGTTTTATACCTTCTGTGGCATGATGGGCATCTGAAATCTACCTTCCCCTTTGATTTTGTCCTGACATTGCATACAGGGCAAACAGGGTTTTCACGTGTATAGAGCGTGGCTATCTTTCTTATCCTGAGTTTTTCTAATTTTAGCGTGCCGGACATGTATGATCCGTATGCTGTTACTATATCACCAGGTACCAGTGAAAGTAAAATTTTTCTGAATTCCTTTGTTGGTTCAAAAGCTGCAAGTTTAATCTCACTGTTTCTATAACTGAGGCTTACAAAGGAATGGCCGCCTTCGATGGTATAAGGATTGCCTGATATTACCCCGGTAACCGCATAGGAACCCATATCAGAAATGTAATCTGGATTATTTATTATATGGTCATCAGTTCCCTGGTTTGTTCTGTATATTATATAGCCATCATCCCTGATTTTATGGGAATTCTGTATTTCTTCATAAATACTTATAAGGTCATTTCTATTAATTCCCCTAACTCCCATAACAACAGGAGTTTTGGGCTTTGGGAATATCGCAGGATACCTGTTAACAGTATCTATGTTGTTGAATGTTGAGGGATATTTTTCGGGTATTTTACTTATTTCCATCTTTTCTTCAAGTGTCAGGCCATTATAATGTGGGTATCTGTAATCCAGCAATTCATATGTATAACGCCTACCCTTCCATGCCAGTGACGCTGCTGACCCTATTATGCCATGCCCGGTTTTGAATTTTTTATACACAGCCCTTCCGTTGAGATAATTTTCAATGAACTGTATATTTATATCCTCCTGCAGTGCAGTAGAATATAGCTCCTCATTGAATTTAGTTCTTGATATGACGATGCCTGGGTTTGTTTTATCGTCATCCTTGACATAAAATTCATCCACTATGGAAGAAATATAGTCCATTAATTCGTTGATGTCAGGTTCCTCCTCTATTCTGGAGTATGAATAAACATATCTGCCTGATATTTTTCCTATGATGTTTTTTTTGCCACTGCCCCTTCCAAGGCAAATATTCAGTGCACCGTTTCCCCTGGTTTTATAGCCGATGTTCGGATTTAGCCTCACAAGCTGTGGATCATCAATAACATCATAACGGCCGTCAGCAATTATTCTGTATATTAGATATGTGGTACACATCTTTTCCTGGCTATCAGTATCATCTATTGCCACGAACATTATTTCCCGTACCTCCTTTTCCTGGACTGGTATGAATAAATAGCCCTCAAAAAGTCCAGTTTTTTAAGCTCAGGCCAGTTTACATCGGAAAAATAGAGCTCTGAGTATGCAGATTGCCATAACAGAAAATTTGAAATTCTTTCCTCTCCGCTGGTTCTCAGTATAAGGTCCGGGTCAGTCAGTGTATTATCGTAGAGGTAGTTCCTGAAAAGGTCTTCATTAATATCATCCAGTTTTACTATTCCATTCACCACATCCGATGCAATATTTTTAACTGCACTTATTATCTCCTGCCTGCCTCCATAACCGATAGCAAGGTTGAACCTGAATTTTTTGAAATTTTCTGTGGATTTCTCCACCTCATTTATGGTATTTATGAGATATTCCGGCAATCCCCTGAAATCTCCTATGACCTTGACCTTTATCTCATTTTTGTATATCCTGTCATCATGAAGAAGGTCACGCAATGAATCGTTTATTAAATTAAATAAAAACCTTACCTCGTCGGTTTCCCTCTTGAAATTTTCTGTGGAAAAGCCATATACTGTTACAATTTTAATTCCGACTTCCATTGCCCAGTCCAGGACCTCCTCAAGTTTATCCTTTCCCCTGACATGCCCTTCATTGGGGGAGATACCTATCTGTCTGGCATATCTTCTGTTTCCATCAGTTATAATTCCTAGATGATGGGGAACCTTACTTTTACGGATTTCCTCCATCAAAGCCTGTTCGTATACCCCGGAGGCTATGTTACCGATTTTATTGGCAATGCTCATTATACAGAATGTATATTCATTATTTATTAATAAATCAATCTATAAGTTTGAGTATTATCTTAATTGAGCGGATAATTCAGCAGTTATTCAATTTCATATACTGATCCGCATAATTATCTTCCGGATTTTTTAAGCTCTATCGAATACATATTCTGATACTTTGAAAATCCATGGACTATCCTTTTATAGACTATTTCAAGCCCTATTTCCCTGAAGTATTCCATTCTTGATTCCAGGGTATCCAGATCACATATCTCATAATAATTTATCAATCCTCCTGGTACAATAGCATCTATGGCCACAGGGAGAAACTTTATGGAATCATGTGGGAGGTTCATTATAATTCTGTCAAACCCTGAATATTCTGATACCAGCATTCCTGAATCCCCTGCAATGGCTGTAATATGCCCCATTATCCTGTTTAGCCCTATATTTTTATTCAGAAGTTCTACGGCAGCGGGATTCTTGTCAATGGCAATAATATTGCACATCCTATTTTTGGCTATTAGAATGGAAAAAGGGCCTATCCCTGCAAACATATCTATTATGCTTTCACCATCCCTTACCTCCTTTGCTATACGAAGGCGCTCGCTGGCAAGCCTCGGCGAAAAATATGCCCTGGCAACATCAACGTTCAATCTTATGCCATTTTCATGATACAGGGTAGTATATGCAGGATCGCCGTATAAGAGGGTCAGATTTCTTGTCCTGAATTCTCCTTCAATCCCACTATCAAGATATACTGTTTTGATGTTTTTTCGCTCAGTCAGGAATCTGGAAAGGTATCTGGACTCATCCACACTCTTGCCCTTTATTATCGCTATGCTTCCTATTATGTCGTATGAAAAAGATACCCTTTCCGGTTCTATGCGGGAAGATTTCATGGCTTCCCTTTCCACGGTATTGTAGCCATCCGGTTTTCCTGTAACCGGTATATAAATATAGGCATCATCACTGGATATCTTATAATTACTATCCAGTAGTTTCAGGTCTTTCAATTTATTTATGGTTTCCTGACCGTATTTCTTTTCAATTTTTACATGTAACATTTTAACTGCCTGCACAATTATAATTTTCCTTAAACATATGTTCCAGCCCTTAAATTTATTATATCCCTAAAGATCCTGTATACGGGTATTTTGATCATGCCCCATTACATTTGAATTCATAACACTGCCCTCTTCGTTGCACTTTCTTTTATTAAGATCGGCATTTAACAAAGCTTTACCTTTTTATTATGGGAACTAAGATTAATTCCGTTTTCAAGGTTCACTGGCCGGTATTATTTATTTTTATATGTCCCTATCACAGGTTTATTTTCCAGTTTAATAATACCTATTATTGATTTTTTTTGCATTCTCTATGATATCGCTGGCAAGTTTTACAGAGAAACCAAAGATTTTTGATATATCCTCCACCCTTGCCCCGGCAATGGCTTCAAGCGAGGCGAAACCATTGTTATACAGCCTCCTGGCCCTTACCCTGCCTACCTGGGGTATCTCTATAATACGTATTATATCCTCCTTTATACCCTCCTTGATTCTTATGTTCAGGTGCATTAGCTTATTTTCACGTTCAGGGGCAAACATTCTGGAAATTCTGTAAAGTGAATATGAAATCCAGTCCGCAGATGACGCCCTTGCCTGGATATCCCCGGGACCTATTCCAAAAGTTTCGGCTATGGTACCTACAGGCACCTCATTAATCCATTCATTTAGTATTATGGCAGTCTTTGCGGCCCTCATGGATTCATCGCTGAAATCACTTATATTGTGCCGGTCAAGAAACTCTTCAATGTAAACATAATCGCTATCCCTGAAGTTAAATGTAAGTATATCCGGCGTTTTTGAAATGAAGTAAAGATAAAGTTCCTCAGAATATTCAAATTCCAGCGCCTGCTTCAGTATAAGCGCTGTAACCGGGTCAATGTACAGATCCGATGTAAGCCTTCCGAACTTTGTTGCTGAATATTTTCCATTTTCCTCCTCTATGAATTCGTTTTCCTTCAGAAAGTATATGGCGCTTTCAAATGCAAGGTCCATATCTTCAATATCTTTCTGAATTGCCAGCAGTGTTTTTCCATAGAAAGCATTGATGCCTTCAAAGTCGTTTCCCACCCCTGATGCTATGAGGGCCAGGATATTAAACCTGATAAGGCTGTTCGAATCCATCTTCGAAATTACCGGCTCAAGCTTTCCACTCAAATAGCCTTCGGCCACCTTGAGCATTGGCGGAGAAGCCACATATATATATCCATAACCTTTTTTATCATATTTCGGTCTTCCTGCCCTGCCTATCATCTGCTGAATTTCTATCCCTGATATGGGTTTGCTGTATCCATCTGCATATCTTGTTATATCCCTTATTATAACTGTCCTTGCCGGTAGATTGACGCCTGCCGCCAGTGTAGGCGTTGCTGCAAGGACCTTTATGTATCCTTCCCTAAAAAGCCTCTCTATCTCGGCACGCTGGTCGTTTGACAGACCCGCATGATGAAACATAACACCATGTGATATCATATTGCTCTGCACCTCGTTGAATATATCAGCAGGCACATTCATGTCAGCAACATCATTCTTAAAGTCGAATTTCATCGCCATTGACATTGCATATTTTTCTGCATTCCTTCTTGAGTTTCTGAATACAAGGGCCTGTCCTCCAGATTCAATGCTTTCACTTATGAGATAGAGTTCATCCTCATTTCCGATGTACTTCTTATCCTTGCCCTGAATGAGGTTATGCTTGAATAATATCCCGGTTTCCAGTGGGACAGCCCTGAAATTTGATATAACAGTATCGGCATTCATCCATTCCGCCAGCTCCTCTATATTGGCAACAGTTGCTGATAGCCCCAGAATCAAAATATCAGGATTCAGATAAAGGACTGTGGATATTACTGTTTCCAGCCTTGGCCCCCTGCTCTGATCAGATATCATATGAATTTCATCCACTATAATAAGCCCGAAGTAATTCAGAATATCAGGGTCTCTGTGAAGCATGGAATCTGCCCTTTCCGATGTTGCAATAATAACATCATAATTTTTTACGAAGGAAGGTGGAATATCATAATCTCCAATGGACATTGTTACCTTTAACCCGAGATTTCTGAGAGTTGACAACTCTGCAAATTTTTCCATGGCCAGTGATCTCAGTGGAACTATGTACATGGATTTCTTTCCCCTTAAATATGTATCATAAATGGAAATATACCCTATAAGTGTTTTACCGGAGGCTGTTGGCACTGATACTATCACATTCCTGTTTTTCCTTATTTTTTCCACAGCCTCTTCCTGATGTTTATAAAGTGTAAAATCATTGTTTTCAGTTACCTTTAGAAATTCATCAGAGGTAGCCTCGCTTAATTTCATGGCAGAATATTATTAAATGTTTTAAATAACTATCTGTAAATTCATAAGATGCTGTTAAATAAAATGTGACATAAAACTAACAGGGCAATCAGGAATAGTTTTTATATATGTTATAGCATAACATCCTGATGATTGTAATAACCTTCGTTATACCTGCCAGCATTGACTTTAACGGCGGGATTGAAAAAACAATTTCACATTATTACAGATACAGGGTAGACGGATTCCAAAAATTCATTCTCCAGGGCACAGGCACGCAGGAGGAAAACGTATACTCAATAAAATCAATATATTCAAAATTAATAATAGGGACCTCAGGAATACCCAATTTTATCATACGCATGTTTGCCCCGGTAATAATTTCATTTGACAGGCTTATAAATTTAAAGACCGTAAAGCATATAGAAGAAATATCCGATATTATATATCTAACAAACAACGACTATTATTATTTATTCCGGCATGGGAAATTTATGGTATGGAGTGAGCACGGGAATATTCCATCCAATTACACCGGCGTGGGCATTATTAATTCTGCTGTCACATCTATGGTAAGAAATAAATTGATATTCAGAAAAATAAATGCTGTGCATCTGATAAACTGTTATAACCGCAAATTAATTCCAATGAAAAATATATTCTGTGTTCCGAATGGCGTAAACTCATCTGGATTCACACCCGGGGAGAGGCAGCCGGGGAGGCCAAGATTACTGTATGTAGGCAGACTGGAAAAGTCAAAGGGTATAGACAAGGTACTGAATGTATTTAAAAACCACAATCTGGATATTGATCTTACTGTTGTTGGTTCAGGCATCCTGGAAGATATATTAAAGGAGATTCCCGGGAATGTAAGGCACAGAAAAAATATACCAGATTCTGAACTTCAGGAAATCTACCGCAGTTCAGATGCTTTAATTTTTCCTTCCACCCTTGAAAATTTTGGAAACGTTGTTCTCGAGGCACTCTCATCAGGACTTTACGTAATAACCTCCAAGGATCTGAAGCCGAGGTTCGATGATGCAGAAAAGATGGGGTTCCTGGAATATATTGATGCTACCGAGGCCGGGATATTCAATGCCCTGAAGGATATCAGGGAAAAGATAAAATATGCTGGAATTTTTAGCAACAAAGTTAAGATGCATGATTATATAGAAAAAACATACGACTGGAATAATGTTGTGGGTCAATTTTATTCTGCCATTGCTGAAGTATATAAAAATAAATGAAAAAATTTTATACCATTTAGCAATAAAATATATATGACAACAGAGATTATATGGCACGGTCATGCTGGATTCAGTATAAAAGGCAACATTGAGGTGCTTGTTGATCCGTTTTTCAGTGGAAATCCAATTGCCAAAGAGAAAGCGGGGGACATGAATCCAGATATCATAGCTGTTACACACGGGCATTTTGATCATGCAGGCGATGCAGTGGCAATTTCCAGGAAAAATGGCGCTCCTATACTGTGTTCATTTGAGCTTTCTGAAATTCTCAAAAAGGAGGATGCCCAGACAATTGATATAAATCCAGGTGGAACAGTGGAATTCCGGGACGTCAGGATCAGTGCAGTTCCTGCAATACACTCATCCAGCTATAACGGACTTTATGCAGGTGCTTCCATGGGGTATATTATTGACAACGGGGATGTTAAAATTTACCATGCCGGGGATACAACCTACTTTAAGGACATGGAACTTATTGGCAGTGTTTTCAGACCAGATATGGCAATGCTTCCAATAGGTGGCCATTACACAATGGATATTGATGGGGCAGTTAAGGCAATAAACCTACTGGGCGTAAAAAAAGTTATACCAATGCATTACAATACATTCCCTCCTATAAGTGCCAACGCCTCCGAATTTAAAAAGAAAGCAGAATCAGCAGGTGCAGAGGTTATTATCCCGGAACCAGGAAAAGGCTTTAGATTTTGATCTTAAAATCTAATCCCCCTCCATTTGCCTGAGAAAATACCTGCAGGCTATTTCTATCTATCCTCCAAATTTCTGATAATTTTTAATTTTCTTATGAGGGTTCCTGTAGAATAAAAACACTCTGAATAATCGAAATTACTCCCTCCAGCAAGAGCTGACGGGTCAATATTATACCCGAGGAAAAGTTTGTTTTTTATTTTCTCGCGCTGCCTGAATATAAAGTAATTCATTGAGTTCCTCAGTATTGATTCGGAATAATTGTTTAGGTAGTAATCATCAACATTCTGGGTAACTGTAATAAGCGATATCCTGCTATGCCTTCCATTTCTTGCGAGCATATCAACCATTCCGGCATTTTTTTTGTCCTTTAGAAAAAGATGGGATTCATCTATTATAATTAATTTATTGCCTTTACTTTTCTCTGCCATCGATACTGCAAGGGTAATTGAAAGCCTGAAGAACATATCACGCAGGTGGCTGCTGGCGTAACCAAAACGGAATACAACCCTGTTTCCTGATAACCTCACAGGTATTTGAAAAATTTTTTCTATTTGTGAAGCCAAATTAATAGAATGGCGTTTTTCATAATTGATAACGTCAGCTATTAAGCTACTAAACATGAGGCTTCCATACTTCTTACAGGCGTTTTCCACTATTATCCTGATTTTCTCTTCCGGTATTCCTGTAATGGCCTCTATGATTTCCTGTACCGTATTATTTATTCCCGGTGCATCCATGATAAAATCTGGGTACTCTCCAGACCCAAGGTGTACAATCTGGTCGCCGCTGTACTCATTTAAAGGGTCTATGATGTATATTATTGAGGAATCATCTACAGCGTCAAGCAGCATTTCAGTGAAATAGGATTTGCCTGATCCTGTCTCACCTGTTATTGCTATATTATAGGATGAATTTCTGAACAGGTTCAGGTATACTGTTTTACCTGTAATTACATTGATACCCAGGGGCTCCATGCGGGACTCCGGTATGGCTGTGAAACCGCACGGGAAAATTGAAGAGAGCGATTCAGCATCCATCATATATTTTTTGCCATGTGATGAATATGCCAGAGGATCAAATGATTCTCTTCCGAAAAAATTAAATGGCTTAATTTTGAAGCCTGTGGATTCCATAACCCTGAAAAACTGCTCACTGTTTCTCCTGAGTTCAGCAGGATGGTCCGAGAACAATGAAAATCTGATGGAAACATTATAAAGCTTATCCTGCCTGGACATGGTTTCAAGTGAATTTATCTGCTTTTTCAGCAGAGATGCATAATGCCCTGTCTTTGTGTATGAAAGCTCTGCCTTTCTGGAGGCAATCAGCCGCTTCAGAAACAAACCGTTTTTCATAAGTGGTTTTACATCTATATCCAATTCCACCATGAACCCAAGTTTTTCTATTATAGACTGGTAGAGATAGTCTCCTGAATACTCCATATCTACAATATCATAGCATGACCCGTAAAATCCGTCCTTTTTAAAGTAATTTGAGAAGGTTTTTACATTTCCAGGGAAGATTGATGAAACAGTGTCCTCATTATCAACCAGCCTTGCATGAACTCCTCCTCCCGAAATAAATGCAGTTATATTTTCCCTTATCGTGTCCACAGCACTGTTGAAATTTCCTGCATTAGCCTTTAATAATACAAATGTTCTGTAATATATGGAATTCTCATGTTCCTCCGGTTTTGATACAATAGTGTAACTGCATGTAAGTTTTTCCAGGACACGGGCTATGCCCAGAATCTTTACATTCTTGGCGCTGTCGGTGTACAGTTCCGTGTTTTCTATCTCAAGGGCAGTGAATGCAAATTTCCCGGAAATTCCATACAGTTCAATATTTCTGATAAATTTTATTCTGTATGCTGAACCATGAAAGTATAATTTCCTTATTAAGTACACATTTTCCGGGTCGAACCTCAGAATGCCCATGATGGTGAAATAGGCCGCTCCTGTTATTAGTGCAGCAAGGAGCGATAGGGTAAAAATAGTAGCTATTATGGATACTCCGGCAATAATTATGATAAATTTTTCCAGTGATAATCCATAAATATAGGATTTGAAATTATATACGTTGGAAGGTACCTTAATGGATATCACCACCGGTGTCAGTTATCCCGGGAATAAGATCCTCTGAGATGTCAGGGATTGTAGTTTCCATGGTAAAATTTCCGTTTAGCATGGATTCTGGGGTAATACCCTCCATGGATGAGGATATATCTGACATGATTGCATCCGATTCCAGAAAGTTAAAGCTACCCTGAAAGTACCTGTATATCTCTGTAACAAAAAACAGGGGTGCTGTGGCCGCTACGTATATCAGCCCAATATCCAGGAATGGATTGTTAAACATACCAACCAGATACAGTATTATCACGGTAAAAAATGGAAAGAAGGCGATTTCAAAAAATATCCTGTAAAACTTGATTACGTGCTTCTCACTACCCGGAATCATGAAAAGTATGGATGCCACGGGGATAAACAGTATAAAGAAAAATATAAGGGCCTGCCTTATTATCAGTATGCCGAAAAGAAGCATGATTGCAAGTATGTAAGAACCGTTTAGCAGTATTGATATAAGGGTATTTTCGGGCGAAAGCCCAGATATTACAGTACTGTACCAGTCAGGTTTCAGTGTATACACAGCCTTATAAAAAGCCAGCGATATCTCCAGAAACAGCATAGAAATCCTGTATGACTCTATAAAAAGCACAGAAGAAACAGCCATCTTAATTATAAGCCTTGTTGCCGGGTATGGCTTGATGAGCGAATTATATACAAGCATGATTACTGCTGAAAATATCATAACGGCAACAACAATGTCTGTATAAATGCTGTTAAACAGATAATGATAAAATGACAGAAAGGCTGGGTTTCCATTTATAAACTGGATATACGAATATCTGGGATCAAGGCCATAATTTACAGTAAGATGCCAGAGGATTACCACGGATGGCCTTGCAAGATCAACAAAGGCTTCTGCAAGTTCTTTCAGGATTATTTCTACACTCATGCTTTCCCGGTAACCACATAATTAAATACTGCAAACAGGACACCGCTTACAGCCAGAATATAAATGATAGTTCCTATAGTGGCATTTTTCAACCTTTCCCTTGCCATGTACTTTTTATTTTCATCAGTGCTAAAGAAGCTCAGTGCAACCGGGATCCATAAAAGTGTAATCAATACAGCAGAAATAGATATGGCTATGTCATCAATTCTGCCCAGCATTGTGTTTATGGATGCTATTACATATTCAAATAACATTTTTGGTAATGGAAAGGCAGTATAAAATATTATTTATAACAAAGTAAATATAATATGCATTTATTATATATTTAAAACAGTTTTTTCTGCCTTTCCCCCAGTGTTGCAACGTTTTCAGAGAGCCCGATCCTGTTTCTGATATATTTCAATGTTTCAGGTGAGAATCCTTCATAATGGTTATTTGCATAAATGTAAATAGTGTCCATGCCGTGACTGTTTTCAAGGATTTTTTCAGTCCAGAGGTCTATCTCTTTACGGCGGTTGATTCTCATCTCTCCCAGCATGTTTTTGCTCAGCGATTTATTCCCAAGGAATCTTATGTATAGGCTCCTGGTAGTTTTGGCCTCAGGCGGCCGGATATAATCCAGCACAGGCCATGCCATGGTTATATTGAATTTTTTTAGCAGTGAATATATATCGTCCCTGAACCATGATGGATGCCTGAATTCGATGGCGAACTTCATATCTCCAGGGAGGGTTTCAAGAAAATTTTCAAGTATTGCTATGCTGTATGTGAAATCAGGGGGCAGCTGGATAAGGGTCATTCCGAGTTTTTCCCTGAGCAATGAAATGTTGCTGATAAAGAAATCCAGGTCTTTTTCGCAGTTCTCCAGTCTATATTCGTGGGTTATTATCCTGGGCATCTTCGGTGAAAACAGAAAGCCCTCTGGAACAGAACTGTACCACTTGTTTACAGTATCCGGGCCCTGTGCAGCATAGAAGGTTGAATCTATTTCAACTGTATCAAACAGTTTTGAGTAAATCTTCAAAAAATTGCCTGGGGCTTCACGGAAATCATATATTTTTCCACGCCAGAACTCATAACTCCATCCTGAGCACCCTGTCCTGTATTCCATATATCAATAATTCCGCAACATATAATAAACTTATAGAGGCATCATTTTAATAATTGGATGATGTTATCTCATAGCTGTCGCAACAACGTTTGTGTAAAAGGCTATTTTCCTGGATTGGGTACTGCCCGGCCTGCCGTTCTGGTTTGCTTCTTCCCTCACAAAGGAAGGTTTTCCGAAAACCTTAACAGGCAGTGCGTCCGATGCGTTGAAATTCATTGCATATTTTCCCTTTACAGACACCACAACCCTCCCAAGTTCCATAAAATCATCTGCAGTAAAATTATGCACATACCAGTTTTTTCCAGGATAAGGCGGGTCCAGATAAAAAAATGTTTCAGGCGAATCGTACTTTTCCATTATGCTCCTGAAATCCATATTTTCTATTTTCATCCTGTCAATGGCATGCGATGCTTTAATCAGGTTGGAGACGTTTTTCCGGTAGTTCCCGAAAAGCGATTTGTCTTTTTTCCCATAGGTTTCCCCCATTCCGCCGAAACCGGTGTTGAAATTGAAGAAAATTGAAAATGCCCTTTCAATCTCTGGATTTTCAGCATCCATAACTATCCTCCCATCATAGTAATCGAAGAATAGCTTGCGATCCATTGCAAGGGCATTGGCAGCCCTGTAGAACTGGGCAAAATGCTTTTGCAGTGCAGTGAAAAGCGTATAAAGGTCCCTGTTCAGGTCATTATAAATTATATTTCTGGAATCCATATTCATGGATACAGAACCTGAACCTCCGAAAACATCCACAAATGTTCTGCATCCGGACCTATTATAAAGTGCCTGGATATCTTTAATAACACTGGTTTTTGATCCCGGGTATTTCATTATCCTGTTCATTTTCAACTGATAAACCATATGCTTCCTTAATATATAAGAAAAACCAAAAATTAATTAAATCCATTTCCAAATTTTTATATACTGCAAGCACTTTAATTCCTATGGATGACACATATTCTTACATATCCAACATTTATGGGAAGAACCATTACGATATAGACCTTCCGTTCCAGGAAATAGTTGAATTTTATGCCGGAAAAAGGCTGAATCTCAGCCCACTGGGAGCCTATGCTGGAAAACAGCTTTATGAAATTACCGATTATATAGATAAAATATCACCACCAGTGCTAAAAATGTGGGGAATTGACGGGGAAAGAATAGATAGTGTTCTTATAAATTCTGTGGAAAAGCATACGCTTGATAAACTCATAAAAGAGTTCGGGATAAACAGGCCATATTTCCATGGAAAATCTATACTGGATCATTATGCCATGGGCTATCTTGTGGCAGATCCCGGCATTTACTGTATAATTACGCTAACACATCAGACAGCATATGCACTGCACAAGTATGCCCCTGATAATTTCAGGGATTACGTTTCAGGATTAATCGGGGACTCCCGTGATTTGTTACTTGGTGCAACATGGTTTACAGAAATACAGGGTGGCAGTGATCTCGGAGCAAATAAAACAGTAGCAGAACCGGGAAATAATTTATGGTACCTGACAGGCGATAAATATTTTGCCAGCAACGCCGGCCTTGCCGATGTATCACTCACATCTGCCTTTCATAACAATAACCATGGGGCTAAGGGATTATCTTTGTTTGTACTTCCAAGGAGGAATGGCGAAGGCAATTTAAACTATAGAATAAGAAGACTCAAAGAAAAAAGTGCCACAAAGAGTGTTCCATCCGGGGAAGTGGAACTGGAAAATTCAGAGGCGCAGATGCTTGGCGATGCTGGAAAGGCAATTTACTATATAACAGAAGACCTTATGGTTTCAAGGCTCGACAATGCTGCAGCGGCATGCGGAATTGCAAGAAAGGCATATCTGGAAGCGTATTATTATTCAATGAAGAGGAAAACATTTGGATCCCTGCTATTAGATCATCCCGGCATAAAAAGGGATTTACTGGACATGGAAATACTTCTTGAGGGTTCAATTGCATTGACATTTAAAACCATTGATCTTTTCAATAAGTCCATAAAATCAAAACCGCCATATGATGATGATTATAATTATACCAGGCTGATGACCCATATCGTAAAAAATATCACCGCAGAATCTTCTTCAATAATAACCCAAATGGCCACAGAGCTTCACGGTGGAATAGGTTTTCTGTCGGAATTTCCCATAGAGCGCTGGCACAGGGAAGCCCTGATAACGCCCATATGGGAAGGTGCAAGCAACATTCAGGCACTTGACATGCTGGAAGCAATCATGAAGAAAAAAGCGCATATTAAAATGCTATTGGACTTCCAGAAAACTGTTTCAGAAACCAGGGATGGTAGAGAAATTGCAGATTCATGCTATAATCTTATTAGGGAAAGTATAGACAAAATACTTTCTATGGACTCTACTGAAGCACAGTTCCATGCTAAGTACCTAATGGATATAATGGGAAATTCCATGGCATCAATACTGCTCCTGCATATAGGCAACAAAACAGGAAATGAGGATTTTATAAAGGCGGGCAAACTCTACTTTAAACGGTATGTAAAAAAGGAGGATTACGATATGGATACAATGCAATCTTCAGAATCTATGATACACGTTGAAAGGCAGGAAAGGAGCCTGAGAAATTAGGTGGCAATATGGGAGAAGGATTTACTGTAATTAAAACTTTAAGACGTGCATCTATTCTATTTCCTGAAAGTAAGGTAATCGCTGGAAGAACATTGACATACAGGGAAATGTATGATGAGGTTTCCAGAATATCCACATCAATGAATAAAATGGGGATTTCAAAGGGAACTGTATTTGCAGTTGCTGATTATAATTCCCTTGAATTTATGGAATTACTTTTTGCAGCCAGCATGACCGGCTCAATAATTTACCCTGTAAATATTAAACTTCCATGGAATATGGCTATGGAGACTTTAAGGGAATCCGGTGCGGAATATATATTTGCATCAGAGGATTTTCTTAATGCCGGAATAGGAAAAGAATTTCCTGAGGACCATGTAATTTCTATGGGACCTAATAATAAATATACAAAATTTAATGAACTGCTTGTCAGCGATAAGCACCGCGAGGAGATTACCTCCGGATCTGATAATTATTCCATACTTTTCACATCGGGAACTACCGGAAAACCAAAGGAGGTTTTATATACCAATGAAAAGACCGTTAATGGAGGCCTCAGCATCCTGTACCAGCTCGGAATGTTTCAATCTCCTGCGTCACTTAGATATAATGATACCATACTCTCCCTGATTCCATTCTACCACTTATGGTCATGGGGATCTGCCTTTCACGCTGCTTATCTGGGTGCAGATTATGTAATAACCGGCAAATACAATCCGTTAAATGTAGTTTCCAGCATAAAGAAGCATAAAGTCACATGGATAAATGCTGTTCCAACAATGGTTTACGATCTGCTTGCACATGACACTGAAAATCAATTAAACGGCATTAAAATGTTAATAGGCGGATCTCCTATCAGCAGTGGCATGGCTAAAAAACTTAAAAACAAGCACATCAAATTCTCTACCATATATGGAGGGACAGATATGCTGGCAACATCCATATCTATGGGGAAAGAAGAAGATATAGAGTCATTGCGCTCTGTAACACACCCTGTTCCCATGGTTAGCGTATCTGTAAGAGATGGTTCAGGGAACATCCTGGGAAATAATATCATAGGGGAATTATGGATAAATGCTCCCTGGCTGCCGGGCAAATACCTCAACAGAAAGGATGGAAATGAATACGAAGGCGGATGGTTTAAAACCGGCGATGTTGCACTTTTGACAGAGGATGGAGGAATTAAAATACTGGATAGAATTAAGGACGTGGTTAAAAGTGGCGGTGAATGGATACCCACATCAATTATTGAATCCATGATATCTGAATTTCCGGGAGTCGAAATATGTGCTGTAACCGCTATGCCTGATGAAAAATGGGGGGAGCTCCCTGTAGCCTGGATTAAGGCTTCGGAAAATATCAATATTGAGGAATTGAGGGAATTTATGCACTCGAGGGTAGATTCAGGGCGCATCAAGAAATGGTGGATCCCTGTGGAATTCCGTATTGTTGAGGAAATGCCCATGACCAGTGTGGGAAAAATTGATAAAGCCCGCCTTAGATCCTTAAAATATTAGAATTTTATTTTTATTAATGGAATCAATACAATAATTATTGATAATAACGCCACAAATGTAAATGCCAGCCTGAAGTTGCCATATATAGAGAAGAAATATCCTATAATCAGAGGAGATACAGTGCCACCAACCTGAGAGCTAAAATTCAGGATGCTGCTTGCTGATGCAAGATTATGATCGCCGCCGCTGAAATCCGAGGCCATTCCCATTGAAGGTCCTGCGTACAGACCGTACAGCATTCCTGAAATAAATGAAATGGCGAATACAACAGCAACAGGAGCATAGTTAATATATATTATAGTAAATCCCAGAGCCATTACTGGAATTATGGAAACCAGTGATTTGCCACGTTTTATTTTTGATGACATCCACCCGCCTATGGGCGATGTAATTATGCCGCCGACGGCAGGAATCCATGCGTATAGATAGGCGCTGGAATATGGTATAATATGGTCAAAAACGATGAATGTTGTAAATAGTGTGAGAAAACCGATATACAGGAATCCTGCGGAAAACCTGATCATGGCAACATAGAAAATTTCTTTATTTATTCTGGTACGTATTTTGATTTTTCTTCTTTCAGGTTCCTTGATAAATATAAAATTGATAATAGCAGCAATAATCAGAACAATCATTATGGAAATATAAAGGAATCTAAAATTTATATCAAGACCCCTGAGAATAAAATATTCGCCCAGTGAAGCACCTATGAAAAATCCTGTCTGATAAATCCCAACGAAAGTTGACCTACCGGGAGCGGGAATCCATTTTTGTACGGTTGATGTATCTGACACGTACACAGTTGCGGAAAAACATCCCAGTAAAAACTGAACTATGAGAATTTCTATGTATGAATTTTTTGCAAAATAAAAAAATGAAAAAACAGCTATCATAAGAAGAAATGATAGTTTTGCCACTCTTGCTACTCCCATTCGATCAGCAATTATCCCTGAAGGAATCTGGAACACGGTATAACCGATCCAGTAAGATGTAATAAAAAAAGATGCCATGTAAACTGATATATTCAGTGATGTAACCAGCAGTGGAATTAACACAGGTATGAAAAATCGCAGTGTGGAATTCATGGAGAATGAGAAAATAGCGCTTCCCAGTATTCTCCTGAATTTTTTTAATCCTGCATTTTCTATATTTATCTGCATTTAGTTGTTTAATGCGAAATGCCATTAATAATTTATCAATGAAATATATATTGCAAAAACAAATATCGGGCATAAATTTATCCACATGTAATAATTAATTACCATCACTGCAATAAACCAGCATGAATTCTATTGACAAAATTACTGTCCCCATAGAAATCAGGGCACTGAAAACTGCAAATATATACCATGTTTACGGTGATGCAAACTATATCGTGGATACAGGAATGTCAGAAAATAGTTATAAAGAGTTAAAAAATGCTGTAAATCTTGATCAGATAGATTTCTGCATAATAACACATTTGCACATAGATCACATAGGAGGGGCATTCTATCTTACAAAAAATCACGGGATTCCTGTTTATATTTCAAAAAATGATTATGATTCAATTAAATACATAACTGATAGGAAAGAGGAATATTTTAAGGATTACAGAACTTTAATGGTTTCAAATGGGGTCCCAGAGGACCTATTTAACCAAATTCTGGAAGAAAATCCTATAATACGGTTTATAAATTATTATTCAGCCCTGGATTTGAATATAATTAATGATATGAACATCAAAGATACTGAAATTATAGATGTGCCCGGGCATTCTCCGGGGTCTGTAGCCATATACCTTAAAGATATCCAGGCAATGATTACAGGAGATCATGTGCTGAAAAACATATCCCCCAATATAAGCGTTTACAGCAATGGCGCAGATTATCTTGGTATGTATATTGAAAGCCTGAAGAAAATCAGGAAATATGATGTTAAAACAGGATATCCGGGCCACAGGGATAATATAGACGACTTTACTGGGAGGATAGATGAAATCATACAGCATCATATGAAAAGGGTCCAGGCAATGACAAAAGACCTTAAGCACTGGGAAACCGCCTTCTGTCTGGCCTCCTCAATAGAATGGAGTAAGGGGCGCAAATTAATGGGCATGAATTATATGGAGCAAAATTTTGCCATTATGGAAACCATAGCGCATCTTAAATATATGGAAAATAATGGGATTGCCGAAAAGAAACATATAAATGGGGTGGATATGTATATTTCTACGAATTAATTCAAATATTGCCACTTTATACAGGTATGTGAAGGATTAATTTGGTTTAAATCAGTGAATTTCATAAATATGAATAATATGTAATGAAAACGTTTTTATCAGTTGAATATATGTTAAAATGATAAAAATGGAAGATATATTGACAATAGCTAAAATGAGTCCTGAAAAAAGAAAAGAAGCAATGCAGAAACTGTTTGCGCAGATGTTCAAGGAGGACGATGCTGCCAAGGTTAAAATGATAAAGGGCCTTATAACTGAAATGAATAAGGCAGATGATGAAACGTATATAGGGCTCTGCACAACCAACATGGGTATTGCATCAGAACTCAGCGACGATCAGTTGAAAGGATTTGTAGCACTGAGGATGAAGGCCAATTCTGAACTTCCACCAGAACTACAGAAAAGAGATATGAAGATGATCCAGGCAACTATGCAGAAAATGCCCCAGTCCGTTGTTCAGAAAATATCAAAATTTATGTAATTTAGAATTTATTTTTAAACCCTGATCGGGTTCATGGGAAATTTAAATAATCCTACTATTTCCCTAATTTTTTTCATTCCTGAGCTGTTTTTTGTCTATTTTTCCCACCAGTGTCAATGGAAGGCTATCCCTGAATTCCACTATCCTGGGGATTTTATAAACCGCAAGACGCTCCCTGCAAAAATCTATAACCTCCTGTTCAGTGAGCGTGCTATCTTTTTTCACAATTACAGCCTTAACGTTTTCACCTCTATGTTCATCTGGAATCCCAATTACCGCACATTCAGAAACTTTCGGGTTCTCATAGATTACATCCTCGACCTCCCTTGGATATATATTGTAGCCACCTGCAATTATCAAGTCCTTTTTCCTGTCTACGATATAGACATATCCATCCTTATCAATCCTTGCAATATCCCCGGTGTGAAGCCATCCATTTTCCAGAACTTTCTTATTTTCCTCAGGCCTGTTCCAGTAGCCCATCATTACCTGTGGTCCCTTAATCAGCAATTCACCCTGTTCTCCTACTGGCATATCGGAAATCCCATCTTCCAGGGATACTATCCTTTCGTAGGTATCAGGTGCCGGAAGTCCCACTGACCCCAATCTTCTATATTTTGCCCGATCCTCATCTACCAGGGGTGTAACATTTGCAACCGGAGAACATTCACTTAAGCCATATCCTTCTACCAGTATTGATCCTGTAAGTTTTTCAAACTGTTTCTGAAGTTCAACAGGAAGCGACGATGCCCCTGATATGCAGATTTTCACGTTTTTCAAATTATATTTATTTATATTGCTGTAGTTGATCAGTGAGTGGTACATTGCCGGAATTCCCGGAAACGCCGTGGGTTTTTTCTTTTCTATAGCCGATAAAATCATTTTGGTATTCCTCGGATCAGGTACCAGAATTATTGTTGATCCCTGAATTATAGGTGTCAGCATGGCTGTCATCATGCCGTATACATGAAAGAATGGAATTGCAGAAAGGTATGTAGTTTTTTCTTTATAAGCTTCGGGAAGTGTCTCTATTACCTGATATGCATTTGAGATAAGATTTCTATGGCTCAGTACCGCTCCCTTAGCCTCCCCGGTAGTTCCTCCTGTGTACTGGATAAGGGCAGCATCCTGTTCAGGATTTATTTGAGCTGTCTTGCCTGTGTACCTTACACTAACCGGTCTTTTAGATATAATGATATTTTTATCTGGCACAACTTTTGTATTCTTCCTTATATTGCTCAATGCATATATGTTAGAAATCAGTGGCGGCAGGTAGTCCTTAACCCGAACCGCTATAATTTTACCAGTAATAGATGGATAGAGGGGCATGGCTTTTTGAACAAATTCATCCATGGTGACAATTACATTACAGCCAGAGTCCTCCATTTCATATTTTATTTCCCTTGTTGTATAAAGAGGATTTACCTGTACCACTATGCCTCCCAACTTAAGAACTGCAAAAAAATAGGTAATATACTGTGGAATATTTGGAAGCATTATGGCTACCTTGTCACCTTTCTTTATTCCAATTCCGTCAAGGTCTGATGCAATAGTATCAACTTCCGTTTTTAAAGTTCTATAGGATATTTTTGTATTCATAAAATCAATCGCTGTACGATCGGAATACTTTATGGCTGAATTTACCAGTGCCTGATATATGCTTATTTCGGGAATTTTCACATGCCTGTGTACCCACGGCGGATAGCTTGTCTTCAATACATCATCCAGATTTTCTTCTTTTATATATTCCATAATTCTCCCTCACCACTCTATATAAACTCCATATTTAATTCAAAATTGCCTATTATAAAATTTAATACTTTGCTGTTCAATATACCTTGTTTTCTATTTCTCAATGAACAAATATTAGGATATGTGTAACAATTTATACAAAATATATTACCCGCCCTCTTATGTCTTATCCCGGATCCTGCGCTATCCAAAAACATCTCATCCACTTTAAATATACACAGATGCTATATATAAATTTTAATGAATGGAAATTAATCTATACTACCAGGAAAATATTCCCTATAAATACCTATGGAGAATTTGAATGTTGCAAAATTTTTTCTAAACGAAATATTTTGGCAAATATCAGCGAATTAATAACATACACTATGTTATTATCTGATTTTTTGCCATTTCTCTTTGCCATTAAAATTCAAACATAATCTATTTCATGGACATATGTGAATTTTCGTTTCGCATATCTGCCATAAGTTCTAAACATAATATTTTTGGAACAGGCATTTTTATTTATAATTGCACTCACAACTTTTTGCTTTGAAGTTAAAAATCCATGCTGCTTTTCATATAGAATATAAACAGGGGACGTTAATATTTGGCACAATCTGTTGCATTTCCAATAGAATACTTATTCTTTGTTTAATTCAAAATTTACAAAATATTTAAATTAAATCGATAACTATACTATCATTTCCTGTAATGGGATAAATGGGATTTTCAAGTCCCGCTGCAGTGACCCGACTGCGTGAAGTGATTCGATGAATAAGCAATCGGAATATAAAAACCGCACATTTATTTTAATTAGCGTTTTAATAGGAATGTTGATGTCTGCAATTGATACAACCATAGTTTTACTTGCACTTCCCACAGTGACAGTTGATTTGAAGGCACCATTTCTGGATACCATATGGGTGATTCTTGTATATTTACTGGTATTGGCCACATTGACAACCCAGATGGGCAAACTTGGTGATATCTTTGGGAGGGGAAGGATATTCAATGCAGGTTTTCTTATATTTATAGTAGGTTCAGCAATGGCCGGTGCATCACCTAACGTTGATTTTCTGATAATATCAAGAATTGTTCAGGGATTCGGTGCAGTGCTCCTGCAGGCAAACAGTAACGCAATTATAGCCGATTACTTCACAGCCGGAGAGCGCGGGAGGGCATTCGGAATTACCAGTATGGGATGGAGTATAGGCGGAGTTCTGGGCATAATTCTTGGTGGCGTTATAACCACCTTTATAGGCTGGAGATATATATTTTACATTAACGTACCTATTGGTTTGATAGGATTCTATATGGCTAAAAAATATATTAAAGACAACAGAAAATCCACAGTAAAAATTGATTATGCCGGCACGGCGCTGATTATTGCTATACTTGGATTAATATCCTACGGCGCTGTAGAGGTTGCATCGGTGGGGGCAAACGTAACAAATATTTCCATGGTTATAGCAGGGCTTATAATCTTGGTCCCCTTCGCCATTATTGAAAAGCGTTCAAAGAGCCCTGTTATTGATACAAGAGCATTTAAAAACAGAAAATTATCTCTGTCACTAATGGCAGCCACACTCCAGGCAATAGGTTTCCTTTCTGTTCTATTTATTTTAATAATGTACCTACAGGGAGTGAGGGGCTTCTCTCCCTTTGATGCCTCCCTGATACTTGTGCCAGGGTACCTGTTATCCAGTCTTCTATCACCCAGAATGGGAAGGCTCTCAGATAAAATTCAGCCAGGCATAATTGCAGGTACCGGGATTTTAATCATGGCCATGGGAATAATAGTATATCTATTCCTGGGTGTAACCAGCCCAATATATCTAGTGATTGTCGGGTCTATAATTACCGGACTTGGAGGATCCATGTTCTGGCCCTCCAACACAAGCTCGGTTATGTCCAACTCACCAAGGGAGCTCTATGGATCTTCTTCCGGGCTTCTCAGGACACTTACCAATATCGGTACACTTCTCAGCTATGTAATAGCAATTACGGTTGCAGCATCCACAGTGCCAAGATACGTAACGTTTGAAGTGTTTCTCGGGTTGGATAAGTTGGAGGGCAATGTATCTTCAAAATTTGTTGTGGGGCTTCACTCTGCGCTTCTGGTTTCCATGATAGTATTGGTTATAGGTGCAATAATGTCATATATAACAGGAATAAAAGCTAAAAAAGCTGTTGTTATGGATTCTGAAAAAGATAGTATGAAATAAATATACAATGTGTATAAATTGGATATCATTATTTTTATATTTATATTCAGTATTCGATATTAAATAAAAATGTGTATGTAAACCATCGAATTTTTATTTATGTTAAGGTCTTTCTTTCCTTATCCTGTAATTTTTTCCAGTCAACCTTACCCGATGCAGTTTTCGGCAATATATCTGTATATTCTATTATGTGTGGATATTTATAACCACCAATGTTCTCTTTTGCCCAGGCAATAATTTCCATCTCCTTTATATTTCTGTCCTTGCCGGAATTTTTAAGAACAATATACGCCTTAACCTCCTCTCCCACCCTGGGATCAGGCGTTCCCACAGTACACACTTCAAGTATATCAGGATGGCGTAGCATAAGGCTATCAATTTCTGCAGGCCAGACCTTAAATCCGGCACGGTTAATCATTCTTTTGACTCTATCCACGACAAAAAATGATCCATCCTCATCCATATAACCTATGTCCCCTGTTCTGAGGAATTTCCTTCCGTTTATAGTGACAAATGCTTTTTCTGTATCTTCAGGTTTATTCAGATAACCTTTAAATAAACTTGGTCCAGACACCACAATTTCACCTGTTTCATCCTTAACAACTTTTCCTGTTTCAGTTGAAATTATCTTAGCATCGTAACCGAACTGCGGAATTCCAATACACTGGAGTTTTCTATGTTCAGGCGGATTTATGTGGGTTTGGCCCATGGCCTCTGTCATTCCATAGCCTTCCACAAATGGTATATGGAATAATTCCTCCATCCTCTCGGCCAGCACTTTTGGCATTGCCGCGCCTCCGCCACCTATGAATCTCATTGAAGAGAAATCTCTTTTTTCCAATTCTTTCTGGTTCAAAAGATCCACTATCATTGGAGCAACAGAAACAAAATGGGTTATTTTATATTTCTCTATTGCCTGTATTGCAGCCTCGCTATTCCATCTTGTCAAAATTGTAACAGTGGCTCCTGAATATATGGGGGATAGCATAGAAAAAGCCAGGCCGGTTACGTGGAAAAAGGGCGCTGCTCCAAGTTCGTTTGCAGAGGATGTTAATCTTCTCCATACGGATGCACCGATTGAATTCGCTATTACGGATCTATTTGTATGAACGCACCCCCTGGGTATTCCTGTTGTGCCTGATGTATATGCTATTAATGCCTCATCCTCCATTTTCAAACTATATTCTATTTCTCCTTCTCTCTGCTTTAAAGCCTCCTTCCAGGGTATCCCGACAACCGGATTTTCCGATCTGATGAATTCAGGTACCGGGATATCCGGGTCCCTGATATAATCACTGAGAGAGCCACATACAACCGGGATACTGAACTCCTCATGCAATTTTTCTGGAATTTTGGAAAGTTCAGAAGTTGTTATAATCATCTTTAAATTAGTTTCCTTCAAAATATAAGATGCGGTATTGTAATCAAGTGCAGGACTCATTAAAACTATTGTTGCCCCGGATCTTGCGATGGCAAAAAATGAGATGATGAATTGTGGGGAATTCTGCATCATTATTCCGACCCTATCCTCTTTCTTGATTCCCTTGGATTTTATAAATAATGATAAATTTTTAATCTCTCTGCCAATATCTCTGTACTTTATACGGTTTCCATAGTATATTACAGCATCCCTGTAGCTGTACAGTGAAGATGAGATCTCCAGCATTTTCGAGATATTCAGTTCTGGATAGTCTATTGTATATGGGAGGTAATTCGGCCAGATTTTAAACCATTTATACATTTCCATAGATAAATAAAATACAGTTGTATATAAATTTATTCGGAATTACCTTGAGTGAATATGAGGTTGCCTGTCATTTAATTACTCATAAGAAAATTAAATAATGGTAAGATATTAAATGTCCATGGTTATAAAAGCTGAAGATTATAGAAAAAGCCTTAACGATGGGAGGGTGGTTTACTACCGCGGGAAATCTGTAAAGAATGTTGCAGAACATTACGCATTGAAGGTTCCAGTTGATCATGCTTCCTCCATATACAAATTGCAGGCCGATCCAGAATACAGGAAATTAACCTGTTACAGTGATGCCAGATTAGGAACATTAAGTTCATTTTACAGGCTACCAGAAAACAGCGAAGACCTGATGCAGCGTCATGATTTGATATATGAAACCACCAGACTGGGCAGGGGGCAGTTCAATATAGTTAAGGCCATAGGAACCGATGCCATATTTGCCCTGATGTATGTAACAAAGAGAGTAGACGAAAAATATCATACCAATTATTATGAAAATGTGGTGAAATTCTATAATTTCGCTGCGGAAAGTGATCTAAGCCTTGCACTGGCCCAGACAGATGTAAAAGGAAACCGGTCCTTAAAGCCATCGGAACAGAAAGACCCTGATATGTATGTGCATATCGTCAAAAGAGATGAAAATGGGATATATGTATCGGGAGCTAAGGCACATACAACCCAATCAGTTGCTGCCAATGAAATTATAGTAATTCCCACAAGGAATATGGGACCGGAGGATAAAAACTATGCAGTGGCCTTTGCAATTCCAGCATCTGCCAAAGGAATAACCATGTTTGCAAGACCGCTGAAAGAGGTGGAAACAGTTGAAAATGATACCCTTTCAATCATAGGAAGAAAAAATGTTGAGGTAGAGACAGTTACAGTATTTGATAATGTATTCATACCCAATGACAGGATATTCCTAAATGGCGAATATGATTTTGCAGGATTTCTTGCCATGATGTTTCCCACATTTCATAGGTTCACTGCGCTTTCCTACAGGGCTGCTATGGCCGATTTCCTTATAGGCATAGGAAAGCTTTTGGCAGAATACAATGGCCTGGCTGACAGGTCAAACATAAGAAGAAACCTATCAGTGCTGGTAGAATATAAAGAAACACTCAGGGCAAATGCAATAGCAGCAGCATACAGATGCAGTTATGATAAATCTTCAAAACTGGCAATCCCCAATATAATTTTTACAAATGTCGGGAAACTGTTTGCCAACCAGAATTATACAGA
This sequence comes from Thermoplasmata archaeon, assembly GCA_021806295.1. Lineage (GTDB taxonomy): Archaea > Thermoplasmatota > Thermoplasmata > Thermoplasmatales > Thermoplasmataceae > Ferroplasma. The sequence goes on along the minus strand of JAJZXS010000002.1, from coordinate 1,129 downwards.
CGTAATCAAAAATATAGTAGATATTGCAGGTGGAACAGTGGCAACACTGCCATCATATGAGGACTTCGAAAATCCCGAAGAGAGGGAAATATTATTAAAATATCTCACAGGAAGGGATGAGGAAGAAACCCAAAACCGTGTCAGGCTATTTCAAACCCTCAGGGAATTTATCTCATCATTCGGCGCACTTTATCTTGCAGGCATGATTCATGCTGAGGGCTCTATAGAGGCAAGTATTCTGGAATTAAACCGGTCATATGATTATTCCGGGAGCATAGCCCTTGGCAGGTATGCATCAGGAATAGATGATCATTTAAAACAATAAATTCTATTTTTAAAGGAAAGTGATAGGATTCTCAAGCTGCACTAAATGACTACTCTCTTTTTCCATGCCTGCCTGATCCTGACATGAATTTCTCTGCACCATCCTTTACAATCCCACTTTCTATTGTTTTTTTGCCGAACTCAGCCTCCAATCTTAAACCATTGTCAGGGTTCTCTGAAATTCCCTGTATTAATGCAAGTCTATCATTCACCACAGTGGTCCACGGAAATGAATCAATAAGCATGGCAATCTCTACTGCCTTTTCAAGGGTTTTTCCCTCATCAGTAAGGTAATTTACAAGTCCTATTCTGTAAGCTTCATCCGCTGAGATAACTTTTCCTGTAAGAATTAGGTCCAGCGCCCTGCCCATTCCGATTATGTGGGGAAGACGCTGTGTACCGCCATCTATTAAAGGTACGCCGAACCGTCTCTCGAGGAATCCCAGCTTCGCCGTTCCGGCCGCGATTCTTATATCCGCTGCAAGTGCCATTTCCAGGCCCCCTGCAACACAGTATCCTTCTACTGCGGCTATCACTGGCTTTTGAAAAGCCATTCTTGTGAATCCCATAGGCCCATACTTATTTAAAACCTCACCACTCATCTTTTGTGCATCAGACAGATCGGCACCTGCGGAAAAATTACCCCCTGTTCCGGTTATAATAGCTATGTGCTGGGCATTGTCCAAATTAAATTCCAGCATGGCCTTTTCCAGAATTTTAGACGTTTTGTAATTTACAGCATTCCTGACATCCGGTCTGTTTATTGATATTATTGTTATCCTATTTTTCCTGGTTATAACTACCT
>JAJZXS010000010.1 GCA_021806295.1 Thermoplasmata archaeon | reverse complement strand
AATGATATTTGATTAATCATATTATTTAGTTTTTCAGTACATATATCATTTATTACTGGCTTCACTGGAATATCACGTAATATAAAATATTAATTCAAACCAATGTATGCCTGTATCAGCACATTGAATAAATGCCAATTTATATTTCCTGTTAAAATAGTCACTAATAATGGTATTATATTGTGATACAAATTTTCATACAGATTTCATATATTATGAAAAATTTGTCCTGTACTATATCTTTTTCATATAAGATAAATTAAGCTATGGTTGTTACATCAAAAATAAATATAAATTTATAAATAGATATTCTATTCCCATCAATGAGTCTGACAGAGTCAATCAGAAGATATAAAATGGCATATAAAAATTACAGGCATGTTATGCTTGATTTAGCTACAAAGAAGGAGCATATTAAGATAATAGCCCAGAATGGCAAGGATTCCTTCTGGAACATGCAGAAAACTTACCTTTATTCTCTATGCGTGGAAAATGGCCTCTGCAATAGCAATCTTGACTTCTTTACATTTGAGAATTCCCTTGTTCCTGGATGCATGAATTTTAAGTACAAATCAGGCCAGCTTTTCATGTGCAATATGGACCAGAACCATAACTTCCTGGGCACATTCGGGGCAAATGAATATGCCTTCCTGCATGTAGCTGATGAGAATGTAATAGATATAGGTAGCAAGGTGGGCGATTCACCCATATACTTCACCCTTAATGAAGCAAAGATAGTTATAGCAGTACCGGAGGAATCATTTTATGATCCCCTGTCAAAAAACGTAAAGGCGAACGACCTTGAAAAACGTGTCCTTGTTATAAGATCCACATACTGCAACGGGAAAAACGATGTCTCACTGAAGGACCTCATGGCAAAATACAAGCTGGATTCTGCCGTTCTAAAGGTTGATGGGGCAGCATCCATTAAAAAACTTCTATCAGAGGATGATGACAGTTTGAAGATGTTTAAGCGCATACAGATACTCTATGAGGGTTCACCAGATGAAATAAAAAACAGGCTGGAGGCTGCAGGATTCAAGGTGAGTTTGCAGAAAAGAGCCCTGAAAAGTGTAAATCCCGACACAGGTTTTGTATGTGCTGAGCTTTAACCCATGGGCGGGGAATCTTCTTCCTTAGGGTAGGAAATCACATTATATTTGTTAATTTTGCATATATATAATAATATGGAAATATTTAATAATTATTTTCCACTGGCGGACTGTGAGTTTAGAAACCAATGATTATGGCATAAAACTCTTCTCAGTTTCAGTTATACTGTTTCTACTGTTATTATTTGCCAGTTATGAAAACTTTCTCCTGACCTTATATGGAATAGCATACCTGGCCGTGGCAGATATTGCAATTTCTGCTATCTCCATTGTATTTATGGACTATATAGATCCTGTAGGATATCTCCTTATATGGTTCTGGAGTACATTCGCCCTCTATCTGTTGAAAGTTCTGGGGAATTATTCGCTTTTAACTCCCCGGTATATTTTCCTGAACATGCTCGGCATTCCAATTTTATTTTCAATGCTATTCGGTGCAATATTCATAGTTTCAAGATGGCTATCATGGAAAATACATTTCCACAGGCAACCGGAAAAAATTTCCGGATCGTATTCTGGCCTGAAGCACCAGTATATATCAACGGAAGCATCGATTTATTATGCGGCACTTATTATTATTGACCTTTTTTACAGCGTCCGGGGGAACATTTATTTTTTGAAGCCGGAGTTTCTTGTTATTTTTATACTGGTTTCATACATTTCATCATTATTTTATGTTATTGTAACAGGAAGTGCCGGGATCAATGCCTCAGTCCCATCCATGTTATTTATGTCCATTCTGCCTGTTATCAGTTTCAGCCATTTTGTGCCAGTTACAGGATTCCTGGATCTTATCTTTATCCTGATTTCTGTATCATTCATAACATTCTACATGCTTGATAAAGAAGAAATAGGTTCCAATGGAGAATACACCGGGTCAGTGGTATCCTCGCAGAGCGATAATCTTATAGGCCTTGCAATAATTTTTCTGGCATGGCTGATTTCAAGCATTGTTTTAGATCTGCCACTGAATTCCGGCACTGTACTGTTTATCCTGCTCCCACTTTTTGCAGGCAGCGTAATGTCAGATCAGATTCACGGCAGACGGGCAATTAAACTGTATAAAGAACAGAGCAGGGCAACAAACTTTGTGGGCATTATTGGAGGTGCCGGCATGTCGGATGGTCTCTGGTTTGAAATTCTGACCGTGCTTCTGGTGTATCTTTTTATAAATGCGCTGTAGTTGGGGTTAAAATATCTATCATGGCTTGACCTGTTTTCAGTTTGTGCTGTATATGGAAAAATTTTAAATTTATGATATGATGCTTATACGTGGATAAACTCAGAAGGGCAGTGTTTGTTGATCGTGACGGTACCCTGAATTATGATAATGGCTATACACACAAAGTTTCAGACTTAAAAATATATGATGATATAATACCTATCCTGAAGGATTATTACGATCGTGGCTATGTAATCATTGTAATAACAAATCAGTCAGGGATCAACAGGGGGTATTATGGCAAAGAGGATATGGAGGCGTTCAACAGAAAACTGGCTGAGGCATTAATAAAGCACGGCATAAAGATAGAGGATTTTTTCTACTGCCCACACACCCCCGATGAACATTGCAGCTGCAGGAAGCCGGAAACAGGGCTTATTCAGATGGCTGCTGAAAAGTATGGAATAGATATTAAATCATCCATAGTAATAGGAGACAGTGAAAGCACTGATGGAAAAATGGCATCAAGGCTCGGAATAAAATTTATCAAGGTGCATGGCTACAATTAATTTTTTATTATATCGAAGGAGCTGTCATCCCGGGTTGCCCTTACTGCATAGTCCGCATACAATTTCATGGTTTCCAGTTCACCGTCCTTGAGGAATATTATTCCCATGCCGTTGCTTCCTGTTCCGAAAAACTTGAAAAAGCTGCTCCAGAACTCATTCTCGTATAACGGTATCCCGTTGCTGGTTACCGGCACTATGTCATTGGCCGTATTGACTATTATCAGTGGATTCCTGAGGGATTCTGTTCCTGTTACGAAACCGGCCCAGAGCTTGGATGCCAGTGACTGGCTATCCTGGACCGAGGATACAACCCTCCTTTCATAGTACTCAGGGCTTATATCGAAACGCTTGATGCTGAAGCTTGTATTGCTATTGATAATGTTCTTGAAGGGATCAAATTTGGCAGTATTCAGTATGGCAATTTCCCTGCCGTTCTTTTCCGCCTCTGCAATGGCCCTGGCTGCAACCCCTATTTTCCCCTCTCCGGAAATAATAGAGGATCTTTCCCCGGTTGCCATTGAATTTATTATTTCTGATTTTTCATCAAGGATTATGGCGTTGTCTGATTCATCCCTCTTGAATTCCAGATATCCTGATTCCTCCTGGTGCCCGGGTGGAAGCTTCATCTCCTTTGTGCTGTAATCCAGCTCAAGGAAATTCTCTATTCTGGCCTTATATGTGTACAGAACCTTCTTTCTGCTTATGAGCAGGGGCGGCATGAGTTCGCCGGAATAGATTTTGTTCCTTGTGCCCTTTAGCTCCTTCCATGTTATCTCTGTTTTAATGGAATTCTGGATCATTCCCATTATAACATTGGTCAGATCCTCATCGGGCTTCTGCTTGCTGAATTTGTCTACCCTCTGCATGAATATTATCCTTACAAGGTATTTGTCCTCCTGTAGAACATACTGGTCCTTTGGCGGCTTCTTATCGTAGTACATGAACCAGAACATTACTCCCTGCCCGTCCGCCAGTTTCTCTATAATGTCCTTGATATCGGAGAACTCCACGCCCGTGTCATAATAATCCTTCTCCTTCCTTGCCCCTGAGACAAAATAGTGATTCATCTTGGGCATTTCGTCTATGGGGTCGAGCTCCACCGACTGTTTCACAAATGAAAATCTTGTATTTGTATTTAGGAATACGTGTATCCTGTTATCCTTATTGAAGTAAAAAAGCCCGAATTTCTGTCCTATGATGCTGTACAGCTTCTTATTATACGCAGAACCTGCAGAACCGTTTATGACTTCATACCATGCCATTTAAATGCACTATAGTTATAATCCTTATCTATACTTAAATTTTGTCATTCAGCAGTCATACAAGATTAGATATATTAAATGCAATTATGGTAACTGGAGTATTAAAATGCAGGAGGTTTTTCAATGTTTTCACTGGGGATAGATCTGGGCACAGGAAACACAGCAGCAGCATTTACAAAGGTTTCTGATGGAAAGATTAACACTTCTGTTATACCCATGAGTGGAAATAAAATGGGAAAATCCATGAGAAGTGCTGTTGCCTTTGATGGGTCGGACAGAATGTTCTCGGGAAAGGAGGCTGAAAGGCTTATCAAGCAGGGAAGGGCAGATGGGACAGTGGCTTTCAAAACCAGGATGGGCACCGAATACCTTTATGAGTCCTACGGGAAATTCCATTCCCCTGTTGAACTAAGTGCCATAGTACTTGAGAATGTAAAGAAAAATGCAGAGGCATTCCTGAATGACAGAATGAAGGATGCGGTAATAGCCGTGCCTGCCCGGTTTGGCCAGAACCAGAGGAATGCCACCGTGGAGGCAGCCACAATAGCAGGCATAAAGGTGAAACAGCTTGTTTCAGAACCAACTGCAGCTGCCATTGCATACAGGTCTAAAAATCTCTCCATGGACGGTAAAACAATGCTGGTATTCGATATGGGTGCGGGCACAACAGATGTCAGCGTGGTTCATGCAAATGGCAGGAATTTTGCTGTGCTGGGAACATACGGGAATACACATCTCGGCGGGAATGACATTGACAGCGCCATGGTGGAAAGAATAAAGGAATTCCTCCATGGCGTAGGATTCAAAAAGTACCCGGAAGGGCTTGAAGTGCTTGCGGAGCAATTGAAAATAAAGCTTTCCGGAAACAATGAAGCACAGATAAGGATATCTGACAGTGGGGGCAAATCAGGACAGACATTATACAGTATGTCAGCCATAGATATGAATGAAATTATCCAGCCGCTTCTTCCGGAAATATTCAGGTGCATTGATATGGCAATTTCAGCCTCAGGAATAAGCAGAAAGAGTATTGATGTACTGCTTCTCACAGGCGGACAGATGAAAATGCCATCATTGAGAACGGCCATAGAGGATTACCTTTCAATGCAATCAGCAAAGGGAATAAACCCTGAGACAGCTGTTGCAACAGGCGCATCCATTATAGCCTCCGGATATGCATACACCGAGAATGGAAATGTTTCAAGGATCAGGGTGCAGGATGTTGTCCCCATGACACTGGGAAGTGTGATACTCAACGATATTGTTATACCCATGATCCCGGCAAATTCAAAGATACCATGCAGTGCAACAAGGCCGTTTACAACGATAAGGGACTACCAGAAGGAGATAGAGGTAAGGGCTGTGCAGGGTGAAAGGCCAATGGGATCTGACAATATCCAGCTGGGGAAATTTGTCCTTTCAGGAATAAAGCCTGCACCCAGAGGTGAGGTATCTGTGGATGTTACCTACAGCGTTGATAAAAATGGAATACTTACAGTATCTGCCACGGACAGGGATACAGGGTCGCAT
>JAJZXS010000049.1 GCA_021806295.1 Thermoplasmata archaeon | reverse complement strand
CTCTATGCTTTTCGGAGCATAGTAATCAAATTTGTCGGGAAACATAGTAATACAATAGAGAATTGTATAAAAACGTTATGGAAGAACCATTTCATTTTTTAAATGAAAGATCTGGTGATTGTATAGTACCTATTTCAAATGATTTAATAATAGCACCTTAAAATAAAGATGGATTATATGCCGATCTCAATATTACCATTCTCCTCCCTGATTTCATAGGCATGCAGGTCCTTGGCTTCCTTTCTGGTCATTGCCCTGAAGAAACCGTTGATGTTTTTTTCAACATGGCCATTTTCAAGGTTGAATACGGCGTGGTGCTTCGGGCATATGACATTATTATTTTCAGTTTTTCCTTTTCCAAGGTCCCCGCCCATATGGGAGCAAAGCCCATCAATGGCATAGTATTTATCATCTATGCGGGATACAAGAAACTTCTTTCCGTCTATTTCAAAACTTTCATGGCTTCCGTTTTTCAACTTATCAACGCTGCATACTGTTTTCCATTCCATGCTTATCCTGTTCATATAAAAATTGGAGTATTTAAGTGCTTCTATTTATATCTAAAACCGGATATACAAAATTAAAGAATAATAGAATGTGCGAGTGCCGGGATTTGGACCCGGGGCACGAGCTTGGCAAGCTCGCGTGTTGCCAGGCTACACCACACTCGCTTTACCTCTAAAATACAACAGGGTATATATATTTTGACATTAACCTGCAGCAGCATGTATTTCAAAGCATTGATATTATTAGATGCAGCACAACAATTGACACTGGAATGGTTATATTATCATCAGCCACCTTATTGGATATGGATTCGGCGAAAGTGCCTCCCAGGGCGTATATCGCAGAATAGAAATAGATAAAGAAGAATATACCGAAGATAAATGAGGGAATTAGCATTGCCAGAAAGCCTGCTATGGATTTTTTCCTGTTGTAGAATAGTTTTCTGCTTCTTATTTTCATTCCTATAATTGTGGCAAGGGAGTCCCCGATCATTATCATGAATGCAGAGATATATATTAGCTGAAGCGACCTTGTAAATGCCAGCACAAGCAAAAATCCGGCTGCGAGATACATGGAGCCTAAGCCAAGTTTTGTATCCTCCCGTTCCATGCGGTACACAATATCGGCCAGCCTGTTTTTATTGTTCAGATACAGGATGTTGCCTGCAAGGTATATGAGCAGGACGGCGAGCAGTATCAGTACCCTTCCATTTATCCCATCCAGGAAAAATATCAATATGGTAATTACACCGGTTGAAATTTGAAAATAATCCCTGTATGTTTCTCTTTTGATGTCCTTCCCTTTTTTCTCATTGTTCATCAGATCGTATTTTTTCATATTCTTGTCCAGGAACATGGAAAGCAGGATGGATATTGAAATTGCTGCGAAAACATACCTCACCGGGACAAAATTGCCGAATATTGCTGTGACGATAAGTATAAAATCAACTGCAAATGGAAAATAAAAGAACACCGTGTAAAGGTATGTGCTTATCATCAAAGAAATGAGGTATATCGGCAGTATGTAGAAGGTTCCTGAAAGGTATACCATGCCGGCCATAATAGGTATGGACACGGCTATTTTAAGTAGGAAAGATTCCCGATTTTTTGTTAGAAGGTAAACAAGTACGACTACGAATATGCCAAGATAGGCATAGTTGAATAATTCCATAATAAACTGATTTATCACTTGGACTTAAATTTTTGTTTATTTTTGAATGCCATATTATAAATCATGGCAGAATTTAAGTGAAAGGATAATATTTAACAGGATAAAAAGTAATTATTTTTTATAGGGCAGATAGTATATCATCTCATCAGGATAATCATCATAAACAAAACCATAGCGCTCATAGAAATCCCTGGCAAAATTTTTGGCGTTAACCCACAGGAATACATAATGGAAGGAAAGCGCCTTAAACCTGTTAAGGGCAGTGAAAAGGAGGTATTTTCCTATTCCTTTTTTTCTGTAGGCCCTTTTCACAAATATTGAAACTATGAATGCCCTGTCAAAGCCGAGCCTGGATGATACAACACCGCCGCTTATTCTGCCCTTGTTTTTCAGGATGAATGAAACCTCGGGAATAATTTCACCGTATTCTCCATTAAAGAGATTCTTTACAGTCTGAATCCTGTCCTCCCTTTTATCGCTGAACAGGTATTTATCCGATGTGTATTTGAATGCCTCGTATTCGGCATCAGAGTACAGATCCATGTTCAGGCCCTCTATTCCGCTTATATCATAATTTTCTACCGTTTTTCTGTAAGAATATTCATTTAAATCAAGCACCATCCTTTTCCTTATAATTGTTTTGAATCCCAAAGTTTCCAGATATTTATCGCTAATTTCATTTCCATTGAAAATCTGGTTCAGCATCAGTTTTTTCTTAGATTCCCTGGCTATTCCTGTAAGCCAGTCAAAAAGTTCCTTGAGCCGGGCTTCCGTAATTTTTTTCGGGGATATGAATCCTATATCTGCATAAAGCCTATCGCTCTTATCCGAGGAGTCCATTACGTATGCGTAACCTATGAACTCATTCTTATTCAGTATTATTCTGGATTTTATCTTATTTTCATTAAGAAGGTTGATTATACTGGTATAGCTTCCTCTTATGTCTATATCCGGATACTTCTTTGAGAGAAAGTCTATCTCTTTTTTAAGTATTACATCCCAGTTCAACCGGTAATTATCAAGCTTCATTCAACACCTTATATATTTTATCTATATTTTCTTTATCCTTTATAATGAGGAAACTGGCCTTCCTTATCCGGTTCATAACGGCAAAGCCTATGCCTGACTCCGGGAATGACTGGATTACCCCGTATTTTTTACCCGATTTGTCCAGGATTCTAAAATCGTAAAATAAATTATGTGCAACCTCATAGATATCATCCCCCAGCACCAGGGTTTCTCCCGATGCATAATGCGAATTTTTTTCAGAGCAGAGTATGAGAAAATCTCTGGCATCACCGGATGAAATAAATTTTATAAATTCATCTTCATTCTCTATCAGGAACATTTTCTTTGAGGGGGCATAATGCCTGTATTTCAGGCCCGGGGTAAGTGCAACACTGGACTGGTTATAACCCCTGGCAAGCGGGTCCACATATACCGGCCCTATCATTGATTCTATATCCTCAAGGGTGAAGGCTCCGGCCCTGAGAAGCCTGTATGGCTTCACGGTACAGTCAATTATGGTTGATTCAACACCGTATTTTACCCTTCCTGCGTCTATAATTGCATCTACCCTGCCATCAAGCTCCCTTATGGCAGTTTCGGAATCCACTATGCTTGGCCTGGTTGAAATGTTGGCACTGGGTGCCGCGATCGGGCCTGATGCGCTGATCAGGTCAAGGGCTATCTGATTGTCAGGGAATCTTATGCAAACAGTGTCAAGCCCTGCACTTACAATGTCTGGTACAGTATCCTTCTTTTTCAGGAGCAGGGTTAGGGGAGATGGCCATATATTTTTCATTTTATCTCTTAAATCCTCATCTATGTAAGCTACACTATGGAGCATATCCATATTGGATATATGGACTATAAGCGGATTGTCCGCCGGCCTGTTCTTGGCCACAAATATTTTTTTGCATGCATCAGGATTGAAGGCATCCGCTCCGAGCCCGTAGACAGTCTCTGTGGGAAACACAACAGTTCCTCCGGCCTTTATTGTTTCTGCGCATTTATTTATTGAATTGGCGTAATTTTTACTGTCAATTTTGATTATTTCAGTCATACATGTAGATTGCAGAATATTATTTAACCTTAAAAGCCCGGATCAGCATCCTGGAAATTAATAAGCAACAGTTTATGCATGAAAAGCCATGGAAAACCATAATTTTTATGTTTTCATGCATTGGCAAAAATTATATGCAACCATATGATATGGCACCATGCAGATTTATAGTTATGATTTAGATATTGACATAGACAGTGAAAAATATGCCTATTCTTGCCATGAGGTAATACATTTCACGGGCAATGAAGAAAAGTTAATACTCAATTCGGTAAATCTGAACATAAAGAAAATTAAGGTTAACAACAGCATAAAAAATTTCAAGGAGTATAAACAGAATCAGGAAATAGTGGTTGATGGGATAGTAACAAAAGATTCTGTGGCTGAAATTGATTTTACAGGCAAAATACCGGAAGAGATGCAGGGATTCTATCTTGCAAAGACCAAAAGCGGCGATATGTTTACAACACAGTTCGAGTCCACAGGTGCAAGAAGGTTTTTCCCCTGCGTGGACAATCCTGCATATAAGTCGACATTTGATATTGCTGTAACAATCAATAAAGACCTTGACGCCATTTCCAATATGCCGGTTGATTCCACCGAGGAAAAGGGCGGCAAGAAGGTAGTAAAATTTATGCAAACACCGGTAATGTCGACATATCTCCTGTACCTCGGAATCGGAAAATTTGATGAAAGGTCATTAGATATTCCCGGAGGTAAAAAGATAGTACTTGCAGCCCAGAAGGGCCATCTGACATCATCGGATTATCCGCTGGAAATAGCCAAAAAATCAATAGAGTATTATGAGGATTATTTCGGAATAGAGTACCCTCTTCCAAAGGAGCATCTAATAGCGGTTCCAGAATTCGCTGCAGGTGCAATGGAGAACTGGGGTGCATTAACATTCAGGGAAATTTATTTGAATGTATCATCCTCCACAGGTGCATCAGTAAAAAAAGCTGTAGGTGAGGTAATAGCCCACGAGCTTGCACATCAGTGGTTCGGAGACCTCGTTACAATGAACTGGTGGGATGACCTCTGGCTCAATGAAAGCTTTGCAACATTCATGTCATACAAGGCGATGAACCAGCTCGAGCCGGATTACGATATGTTTGCCGATTTCCTGGTAAGTGAAACAGCAGGTGCACTTGAAGGTGATTCCCTTGTGAATTCACACCCCATCGAGGTCGAGGTAAAACACCCAGACGATATTTCCCAGATATTCGATGAAATCAGCTACGGCAAGGGAGGCAGCATACTCAGGATGATAAATGCCTTCGTAACCGACGATGTTTTCAGGGAAGGGCTGCACCAGTATCTGGAAAATTTCAAATACAGGAATGCATCTGGTTCTGATCTCTGGGAATTTATATCCAAGGTATCCGACCGCCCAGTAAGGAAGGTGATGGAGTCTTTTATACAGAATATCGGGTACCCGGTAATAGAGATAAGGGAGGATAATGGAAAACTCAAACTGAATCAGTACAGGTTCCTTCTTAACGGAAAGAAACAAAATGCCCAGTGGAAGATCCCCCTGACAATGAAATATACATCAGGAATCAGAAGCCAGGTATTCGATTCGGATTCAATGGAGATAGATGATGCCAGGGGATTTATCAAGCTCAATGACAGTGAAACTGGATTTTACAGGGTTATGTACTCAGATTCATTATATGATAATATCATAAAAAACATATCAATCCTTGACAACAAGGACATATTCGGAATCCTCAACGATTTGCATGCCTTCCTCCTTGCTGGAAAGATATCATTTAAGGACTATTTATCCAGGGCAGGCAAATTTATGGAACTCACCGATCCGCTGATAATAAGGGAAATATCAAATGAACTGTTTTCACTGTATTCCATTTATCCCGAAAACAGGGACATAGTAAATGCAAATATGGAATACCTTTCTTCCAGATTAAAGGCCCTGGGAGAGAGAAGGGAAAATGAAAACATAAATATATCACTTGCCAGGGGCGTGCTGGCAAACAGGTATGCCATAATAAATAAGGGCTACGCAGAGGAGCTTTCAAGATTTGAGAAATCCCTGAACGAAACGGACCCAAATATGAGGCTGGCTGTGCTTACATCCATGGCCATAGTGCACAATAATGCAGGGTTAATGCTGAACA
>JAJZXS010000027.1 GCA_021806295.1 Thermoplasmata archaeon | reverse complement strand
TGGAAGGCAGGACGAAGCGGAAACAATTGTCACATCCATAGAAGCTGCATATACAAAGAAGACGGGAAAAACACTTCCACCTGTTTCATCAGAGCAACTTGAATTTTCAAAACAGACCGTAGCTGAAAGATATGCTTATGTTTTTAAAAAGTATCCAAAAAGGATTTCACTTGCTGTAATACTTAACATTACAGAGGTATGGCCATATTATGCAGCCTTTTCGGTTATACCTGTTATACTGATAAAGTTCTTCCATTTTACCCCGGCATCAAGCAGTTACTCATTAATTTTCATTACACTTGCTGGTGTAGCAGGAATAATTACAATGTCTTTTGCACTTGACAGAATAGGCAGAAGAAAAACAATTACTGCCTCCTATGGAATCGCAGCCCTGTTATTTCTTATTATAGGTATTATTTCTGATCATGTATCCATTCTCGTTTTCATTATTTTGCTTGTAGTCTTATACTTCTGGGTATATGCTGCTGCGGGTGTACTTTATCCCCAGCTTGCTGAAATGTTCCCGACAGAGGTTAGAAATACAGCCATAGGTATTGCAATTGGAATTGGGAGGATAGGTGGGATAATTGGCATTATTATTCTCGCAATTATATTGAGCCATGGCGTAATTGTAGTATTCGGCATCACCGCTGTTGTAATGGCAATCGGTGCAATAGCGGAGTTATTAATTGGGCCTGAAACTGGATTAAAATCACTGGAAATTACTTCCAGGGAGGAAGTTAAGTCAAGATAATTGTATATTAAATGATTTTAAGATAAATAATCTTCACAAAATTGGAATCGGTCCCTCTTACCTATCATTATATATTTTGTTAGTATATAATCACCGCGATAGAAGAACTTTGTATCATCATTTGCCGAGAATAGACCAATTAAATGTCAGAAAAGAATAAATTTATTAATATACATATTTCAGGATATTACATACTGAAACTTATATAAGAAAATATATATACTACCTGATCATTAGTTAATTATGCGAGAAGACATCTCAATTATGAGATGTATTCTACCAGTTAGATCTGGGTTGCATTGGGATTATAAACATATAATATATGTATGTAATCGTAAGTGTGGGCGGGTTTTTAATGTAGAATACATAAAAGAATTGCTAGCAATTGTGTCATTGCGATCTGATATTTGTTTTAAAAAGACAGTAAAGCAGATGGAATTAAAGTGCAAAACAAATAATTATTGCTTTACCAGATTTTCAATAAGACATACAACGTCAATAGGGGGATATCTATGATAAATCCGAATTCCACACATATTTTGCGGACCAAAGTTCTTAAAACTGCAATTCTCATAGACGGTTCATGCTTATATAAGGCATTTCAAAATTTATCCGATAATCCTGTAAATCGATCAACTATCTTCAAGTTAATTCTAGAAAATACAACAGTATTACAAAATAAATTTTACTCTAATAGCATTATTTATTACGATAGCCAATTTCCTGAATGGTTTAAAGGCGGGAGTAAATATAATAATGAATTGAACCACTTCCATGAGCGACTTGAAAAACTTGCTGTTAAAATAAGAACTTCTACACTTGTGTATAGAGTTCCACAGCAAGGTAAACGCGGTAAATTTTCAGAGAAGGGTGTGGATGTAAATTTGGCAATGGATGCAGGTAGATTAATATCTTCAGGTGAATTTTTCAGAATAATCATAGTAAGTGGCGATGGAGATTTTGGTCCTGTAGCAGAATCAATTATAGAAAATAATCTTCAATGCACTGTAATTTTTCCTGATAAAATCAGTTCAAAATTCAAAAAAATTGCCGGGGTGAATATAATTGAATTCTCTCTCAATAGCAGAATCGGAGTGTGAGCGGAATATGGTTGTTAACAAAATTAATAATAAAGAATTAATAAATAAAGTAGGAATAATTGGGCTGGGCTCAGTGGGAAGCGCACTTTTTAAACATCTCTCAAATTTTTACAATGTATCCGGATATGACATAATAGGAAATTATAACTGGAACGATATACTGAAATGCCCTGTATCATTCATCTGTGTGCAGACGCCTGGAGACGATAATGGCAGGCTGGATTGCAGCCATGTTGAAGACGCACTGCAAAAGCTTGCATCCAGCAATTATTCCGGTGTAATAATAATTAAAAGCACGCTGGGTGTTGGATTCATGGAAAACGCCACCGGTAAGTTTCCTGAATTGAGAATGGTTTATTCACCTGAATTTTTACGCGAAAAGAGTGCTCTGGAATGGACTGCCAATCCAGACAGGCTTGTATTTTCTGGTGAAGAAAATGATGTCAAGGAAGCTTTAAAGATTTATTCATGGGCTACCTGCGTAGATATAATTATTACCGATTACCGAAGTGCTGAAATAGGAAAGCTGGCCCATAATGCATTTATTGCAACAAAAGTTTCATTCACAAATACCATGGAAAATATTGCTGCCAGAGGTAAAGGAAATATAGACGATATAATGAAAATTGTTTATACCGATAGGAGAGTCAGAAACATGGCACATTTAACACCACATTTAGGAGCTTTTGGAGGCAAATGTGTACCTAAGGATACTATGGAATTGATGAATGCTTTTTCATCAGAATCCCTTTTATTTAAGGCAGACTTTGTGGTTAATGAAACCGTAAAGACCAGCATGAAAAATAGTACAACCGGCCAGGGGATGCCCGATAGTGATAAATATGGCGAACAGAGATAAAAATTATGCCATTATCACAATAACTGCTGTTACAAGGCCCGGTGACGTTTCAACTATTTCACTACCCTCTATAATAAACCAGGAACGAGCACCTGATGCCACGTACCTTGTCGCTGATTCATGGGGAATCTTCGATATGATAAATATCCCTGAAATAAATAAACTTCAAATTAAAAAATTGGTTAACAGGAGAGAAAAGAATCTTTCCGGTGCAATTAACACAGCACTTTCAGAAATTCTGAATGCTGGATACGACCCGGATAATACATTTATTGCAGTACTGGATGATGATGACTGGTGGGAGCCCTGTTATCTTAAGAACTCCCTTGACAAAGCTATTGAAGAAAAAGCCGATTGGGTCATTTCGGGTATAATTCGCCATGAAGACGAGAACGGTGAGGGTATTAAGCTTTCAATTCCCGTATCACTGGATGAGAAAGATTTTTTTGCAGGAAATCCCCATATACAAGGTTCAAACCTTTTTATACGAGTATCATACCTGCTTATGGCTGGAGGCTATGATGAAAACCTTCCAAGCACAACAGATAGAGACCTGTGTATAAGATTACTTGCCATGGGAAATATAAAATATACCTTTCTCAGAAAATATATGGTACATTACAGGGCTTATGGAAATGAAAGGCTTTCTGATCCGTCAACATACAGGAAAGCACTCGGACTACAGAATTTCAATGACAAATATCAGGATATAATGGATGGTACTTCATATAATGCATTTATACGCAGGAGCAAAAAGCTATTTGGATATGACGTTACAGAGACTATTTATAATGAAGGTGGCAGGGAGCACTCTGAACCAATATTAGAGAATAGAGCAAGTCCAGAACCTCAAGCACATATTATCTTCGGCGTGATGGTATCAGATCGATCCGACGGAGATATTTTAATCGATAAATTTATAGAATTTACCGGTAAAATCAAAATTAATGAAGTAGTTATGCTTGACAATACTGGCCAGGGAGATTTTCCGGACGGAAAAGAAGAAAAACTAAAGGAAAATGGCATCGAGCTTAAAATAATAAAAAAGGATGATATTGCTTCAATGGCCGATAATGGCCTTTTAGGCAATTATTACAGGGAAAAATCACGGAGGCTTGGCATTCCTTTTGGCAGGACGGCACTTCAACATGTATTGTATATAGAATCGTTGAAGTTTGAAAACCCTGTAATATGGATAATAGATGATGACATAGATATAAGCAATATCTACTGGGGCAACATATCTAACAGGGTAAGCAAAAATAGGTTCATGGAACTAATGAAAGAATGGAAGAATGCAAATGTTTCTATTGTCATTGGAAAAATTGGCGGCGATGCTCCACTACCTGCACTGTCAACAATCAGAACACAGCTGCTGGATTTATATTTTAACCTGAGGGCATTTTCAAATGACACAGCACGGATGAATTATAAAACGAGAACAATGCAGAATAATAAATATATTGAAGAATTCGTATCCTATTATTATGACTTCCCGGAGAATGATTTCAGGAACCTTGAAACACCTATGTGGCACTCTTATTCACTTAATACAGACAACAGCAATGAGATATTACATAAAATAGCAGGAGACATGCCTGAAATCCTGGATAGGTCAATATTCAGGAAGGTTGAGCATTATGGGCTTGATGATATTTATTATGATAAAACAACAGTTGCTCCAGGCCCAACGCGCGGTGGAAATGCAATAATTCTTAACCGTGAGGTCCTTAAAGAATTTACAGATAGTGCACCTGTGAGCAATAATATTCCATACAGGAGAGGTGATACATTATGGGTAATACTCAATAAAAGAATGGGATTGTACCCTGAAAATAATATAATTTCCTCACCTTTAATGCTTGTGCAAAAACGTTCAGGAAAAGAAGAATCCAGAACTAAAATCAACAAGCTTATCTCAGATATACTTGGATCATGCTTTACCAGGACTATGGATCAATACCTGTATAGAAAAATAAAGCAATTAGCGGATAGTGAAAATCCTGAATACTTAAAGATCATAAATTTCACTTCATATGAAATAGCAGAAATAGTTTCAAATATGGATATCAAACTGGAGAACAGATTATTACAATTAATTATGAACTACTGGCGTATTAAAGGATTGATAAGTTCAATTGATAATGCAGTTTCCCACATAATTGGAGTAGATAACATTGATTCGGTCACTAAAATATTAATAAAGGATAACTGGAGAATACTTAATGAAAGTGTCAGTTCAGTATTCAATGAAAAAACCATTGATGAAATAGTTTGCAGCATCAAAAATTATAACAGGAAAGATCTGGAAGATTTTCTATCAACAATGTACTTATCCAATTATAATTATTCAGTGCATCTTGAGTTTTATAAACATGAAAGTGAATTAACGGAAATTAAAAAAATTATTGAAGATGAATTTAAGGTAGATAATATAAAGTTTCTGGGAAATGGCAAAGAAGGCGCTGTGTTCACAGATGGTAAATTTTGCTATAAATATTTTTATAATTCCGATAATGATTTCAGCAAAAAATTAACGTTTATTACTAATAATTTCAGAGGCAAAGAATTCGATAATATATCCCGCATTATAGATATACATAAAAATGAGAATCAAATAATGATAAAAACGGAATATGTAGACGGAGATATTTATAATGGTGGACGTTTACATGATTTACTCAATTTATTGCTTGAATGCAGATCAAACGGGATATGTATAACCAATATTTCACCGAAAAATATTATAGTGAATTCATCCGGTATAAAATATGTTGACATAGGCAGGGACATTGAAGAATATACAGACCAGGGATTTATAAAAATGTGCAGGAAATGTTATATAACATACAGATGGTATTTCAGGACCGATATTGCCATGCTTCTGCATATGTCAATCACAGATGAAACTTTTCCAGAGCTTTATGGCTTTGATATTTTCATGGAGTCACTGAGCATTAAGACAAATTACCAGATGGGGATAACAAAAATAGAAGAAATATTCAATAAAATACATCCAGACAATGTGCTTGACTATGGTTGTGGAACAGGGGCGATTGCAGATACCCTTTCCAAAAATTATGATGTTTCAGTATTCGATATAGATATGAGTGGATTCTATAAGCATCATCCGAGTGCAGGTCCACCCGCAGCATTGAAGGTGCTGGATATGGACTTCATAGATAAATTCAAGGGATTATATCATACTGTACTGCTTTCCCAGGTTTTCTGCAGTGTAAATGATGAAGAAGTAACTGATATTCTAAATAAAATAAAAGGAGTAATACAGGAAAATGGCAATCTGGTAATATCTGTCTGCAATCCCTATAATCTTAAGAATAATGAAACACAAACCCACATAAAAATTCAGCCCACAGGGGATTATAATTCCAATTTCCAGTACAGAAAATTTGTAAAATTCACCGGTGGAACCAGAATTGAATATCACAGGCCGGTAAACTGGTATATTTTAGAATTAAAAAAAGCCTCTTTCATAGTTACCGATATCAGTGAAACAGATGGAATAGACATAGAAAGTCAACTACCAGGATCCGAATTTCTGTTTATTACCTGTAAGGCGCGCAGGGAAATAATTAATCCCGATGTTTCTCTAATGATAAAAACTTCGGCTATGGAGTGGCGTACTATAGATACACAGATAAGACATATAGTTAATCAGCTGGAAGGCCCAGAAAAGTTTCTTGAAAAGGTTGTTGTTACAGATAAAAATACATCAGGCTTCCTGCGACAGTATGATTATGCAGACATGGAAACTTTTATCAAAAAGCTGG
>JAJZXS010000003.1 GCA_021806295.1 Thermoplasmata archaeon | reverse complement strand
TTTTCAATTTTCTTAATCTATCTTTGGTTTCATCATGAACTATTATATTTACAAATCCCATTATATGCATATATGTACTCAATATATAAATATTTAGTTCCAGAAATTCAGTGGCTTTCTTTCTGGTAGATTGATTTGTAAATACTCGTCAAAATAATAATAAAAAGAAAATATTAAAAATGAGTTAGAAATACGGTATAATTGAAGGTGTAATAAATGGTAGCAGTCAAGACAATGGTTGAGGGCGGAAAGGCAACAACAGGTCCACCTCTGGGCCCAGCCCTCGGTCCCCTGGGACTGAATCTGGGCCAGGTTATAAAGGATATAAACGAAAAGACAAAATCATTTGCAGGAATGCAGGTTCCTGTAACTGTTAATGTTGTAGACCCCTCAACTAAAAAGTATGAGATTATAATAGGAGTTCCCCCAACGTCAGCTTTGCTGAAAAAGGAGGCAGGAATTGAAAAAGGATCCGGCAAAAATAAGGAATCATATGCCGGAAATCTGACATTGGATCAGATAAAGAAGGTTGCGGAGTCCAAAAAATCCGCCTTACTTTCATATAATATGAAAGGAGCTGTCCTTGAAGTTCTGGGCACAGCGCTTTCACTTGGAATAACAGTGGAAGGAAAGAACGCTGCTGAAATACAGCAGAAAATCAAGGCCGGCGAAATAGATGTCGGTGAGCAGTAATGGCAAATAGTATTATAGAAGACATAAAAAAAGTAAAAGAATCCAAGAAACGCAAGTTTGAGGAAAGCATTGAGGTTGGGATAAACCTCAAAGATGTTGATATGGCAGACCCGAAGAACAGGATAAACGAGGAAATCATACTTCCTGCAGGACGGGGCAAAGAGATAAAAATCGGCCTCATAGCCAGTGAAGAAATGCGTCTCAAGGCAAAGAATGCAGATTTTACATATTCTGTAGAAGATCTGAACAATTTTGCAGATGATAAAAAGGCATTCAAGAAAGTTGCCAAGGGCATAGACTTCTTTGTTGCTGAATCTACATTGATGGGGAACATAGGTAAAAGCCTGGGTATTATTCTGGGTCCAAGGGGTAAAATGCCCAAGCCAATGGCGCCGGGCCAGGACCCTACCCCTGTTATAGAAAATTTAAAGAAGAGTGTCAGGGCCAGAAGCAGGGACAAAATTACCTTTCATGTTCCCGTTGGTACCAGATCTATGAGCGATGAGGATCTTTACACAAATATCAATACAGTAATGAAAAGGGTGATATCCCATCTGGATAAGGGTAAGGGAAACATATCCTCTGCCTATATAAAGAGTACAATGGGCAGTGCGGTTGAAATTAATTTAGGTGATATAGAATGAGAGAGCCAGCACAGTGGAAGGTAGATTTGGTTAATTCCATTACAGAGGAAATAAATGAAAGCCCGGTATCTGCTGTAATAAGCATAAAGGGACTCAGAAACAAAGAGTTCCAGAAGATAAGAAACGATGTAAGAGGTCAGGTCAGGATACAGGTTTTCAGGGCAAGGCTGCTCAGGCTCGCACTGGAGAAATCCAATAAGAAGAATATCAAAGGCTTAAGTGAATACACAAAGGGACAGGTGGCCCTGATAACAACCACCGAATCCCCGAAGAAAGTTTACGATACACTTGTATCCAGGAGAACAAAGGCAGCGGCACGTGGTGGTGAAATTGCTGAAGAGGATATAGTGATAGAGCCCAAAGAAACATCGTTTCCACCAGGGCCAATGATATCTATATTCCAGAAGGCAGGCATACCTGCAGGAATAGAAAAGGGCAAAATAGTAATCAAGAGCGAGGTTACACTGGTTAAGAAGGGGTCAGTCATATCCAAGGACAAAGCCCAGGTTATGGAGAAACTGGAAATACTTCCAGTTACCGTAGGTCTTGAAATGATAGCCGCATACAGTGATGGATTGATATACACATCTGATGCCCTGTCTATTACTGTAGAGCAGATAGTATCAGATATGGCCGGGGCTTTCCTTAAGGCAAAGGCACTGGCGTTGAAGACAAACTTCCTTGTACCTGAGATAATACCTGAGCTAATGTCCAGGGCATATCTCGAGGCCCAGAGCCTGGCATTTGCAACAAACTTTGTGGATGAAAAGAATATAGATATTTTTATAAGGAAAGCTGTAATAAACGCTACAACTCTAAATTCATTAATAAATAAAGATTTAAACAATGAAAACATAGAGAATGAAAACCCTGAAAAGGATAGCAAGCCAGAGGAAAAGAAAGATGAAGGATCCGAAGATGACGCAGCAGCGGGTCTCGGGTCTTTATTTGGATGAGGTGACAAAATGGAATATATATATGGAGCTTTACTGCTTCACTCAGCAGGAAAGGAAATAGATGAAGAGAACCTGAAAAAGGTCTTAACTGATGCAGGAGTAAGCGCAGATGATGCAAGGCTTAAATCATTGCTTGAAAGCATGAAAAACGTCAATATAGAAGACGTTTTGAAGAGCGCCGCAGCAGCACCTGTTGCAGCAGCACCTGCAAAGGAAGAGAAGAAAGAAGAGAAAAAGAAGGAAGAGAAGAAGGAAGAAAAGAAAGAAGATTCTGACGCAGATGCAATGGCCGGACTCAGCTCTCTTTTCGGATAAAATTATTTTTTTATTTTAGATTTTTATGGGTTTTTATAATATTTTATGGATTTTAATTAAATACGTTATTCCATTGGCAATTCTAATCTATTCTATAATCAAGTTCAATCCGTTTT
Source organism: Thermoplasmata archaeon (assembly GCA_021806295.1). GTDB lineage: Archaea > Thermoplasmatota > Thermoplasmata > Thermoplasmatales > Thermoplasmataceae > Ferroplasma. The sequence continues at coordinate 3,971 of JAJZXS010000003.1, read as the reverse complement.
TTATCATGGTAGCAGTGTTATGGCTTCTCGCCACACTTGTGGTTTCATTGATAAATTTTAGCATAAAAAGTAATATTGTAAAAGGGTAAATACCGGTATTATTCTACCAGCTTCAATTCTATAATTTTGTCATAAACTTCTTTCGCATGTTCTCTGGGGCTTACCTTTGGGTATACAAAAACTATTTTCCCATCCTTGATTATGTAAGTAACCCTCTTTGCAGTTGCCAGGCCCAATACCCCATATTTTTTTACTATATCCTTCTGCCTATCGCTTACAAGAGTAAAATTCAGATTGAATTTATCCTGGAACTTTTTATGGGACTCGCTTGAATCCACGCTAACTCCCAGAACCTTTATACCCTTGTCCTTGAAAATATCTATGTTGTCACGGAAGTTTTTCGCCTCCATGGTGCATCCAGGCGTGTTATCCTTTGGATAAAAATAAAGCACAACTACATCATCCTTAAAATCAGAAAGCCTGACTTTATTTCCATCCTGGTCAACAGCCTCAAAGTCCGGGGCTGTATCCCCTACATTTAATGTTTCCATAACAATACATATATAATTTATAGATAAGCATTTTGTTGTTTATACCATTTCAATAATTATATTTTTAAAATTCTATAAATATTTCATTATCTTATCATTCAGGTAATGCAATATCCTCACGGCTTCGCCCTTCCGGGTTGACATAATATTCTGTGCGTCATCGTTTGCCTCCCCTATGGCTACGTATAATCCCTCACGGTTTTTAATGAATACCATATCATTCTTCTTTATTTCCGGGTCCATCTCTACTATGCCTGGTGCGAAAAGGTTTGATCCGTTCATCAGGTGTGGTACAGCCCCGTTATCAACTGTAACCGTATGTGTTCTGACCTTCAGGTAATTTATGAGATACAGTGTTGGTATGCCATTGTAAAATATTGGCTTCCCGCTGAAATAATAAATTTCATTTTTTTTGTTGCTGTCGATTTCAATATCAGCCATGGAAGTACCATCTATATTGAATTGCTGAAGCCTTTGCATAAAATTTTTGTAATCCTTTTTTGATAGTATATGTCTGGACATTATTAAATAATCCCCTTTAATTTTTTAAGCTGTTCATTGACATTCTGATTATTTACCATCTCATCCATATATTCATATATTCTTTTTCCCAGGAGTATCTGATTTTCAGAAAATAACCATTCCTCGTCATTTCCTATAGCCTTTAGAAAGGCATAGTATATTGACTTTTCTATATCATTGTGCATATTTTTTCTGCCAAAATTTATGGAATCAGTTTTGCCGTAGTTAAAATAGTAGGTAAGCAGGTCTATCAGATATTTTGAATTTTCGGACCATGGATCCATAATTTTTGATGCCATTGATTTCTTGCTGCTCAGCAGTTTGGCGTTTTCCATAACCTCCATGGGATTACCCTTCAATGATTTGATTTCAGCATCGCTTAAATTGTACAGGATCTTGACAATTTCAGTTTTGTACTGGGGAAATAGATATTCAAGAATCTTCCTCTGGCTGGGAGAATCGAGCACGAATCCCTTTGATGATATCTTTTCTCCTATAAATGGTTTCAATTTCTCATCGAACTCAAGTTTTTCAAGAAACTCATCAAGTGTATAATGCTGTGAACTGATAACATAATAATTATTCTTTATGGCATAAGCAGTCTTGTCCTTTCTTACTCTTGCCATGAGCTGCTTGGTGGTAAGCCTCTTCTGTATAAACTCATTGATTATTTCTTGGTTATCAGGTATAAAGTCCATAAAGTCAGATTTAATGATGAAAGGTAAGTCAGGAAGAAGCATATGCTTAAGCATTATATGGACTATGTTGCCATCAAAATCCTCGTAGACCTCGAATACACGATCGTATATCTGGACAGTAATTTTATTTCCAGAATTTCCGATAACGAGCCTGCCATCATTCATTGCATAGGGTACATTCTCTTCTTTCAGCAGGTCTTCGATAAAATTCATATCAATTTTATCCCTGCAGGTGGCAGTAAAATAATTCTTTGTTGAATAAACCCTGAGTTTCTTGAGCTTTACTACATTTGTAAATGCCAGCAGCCTGTATATGTCATTATCATAGTTCTGGATTCCTGCTATGATTATTTCATCTGCGTTGCCCCTCTTGCAATAATTTACGGATCCATAATTAGTTTTTATCATCCCCATTACAGGTGCCTTTTCATTTTCCAGGATTTTATAAGTTTCCGACATACCAGCAAGAAACTGGTCAGCAGAATTATGGTACTTTCCAAAATTACCGGAATCCTTCATTTTTTCAATTTTTTTGCTGTAGCCCTTTATGGGACACATGAAACAGCTATCGGTACACTGTGGAAGCAGAATCTCAGGATTATCAAAAAAATTTTTAATATTTTCGATAAATGCCTTTTCAGATTCCTTTGAATTAGATTTAATTATCATGCCTTATCGAGATTTCTTATTGCCTCTGCCTTTACTGTTACCGGTATGGGCACCATAGATTCAATCAGCTGTACAGTGACCTCTTCCTTTGCTGCATCTATAGCAGTTATTTTCGCCCTCTCGCCCTTGAATGGACCTTCAACTATTTCAATGAGAGAACCCATCTCAAGCCCGGTAACAGCGGGTTTAGGCGTCAGGTACTTCTCAATTTCAGAAATGTCTATATCGCCTGTCACGAATCCCTTAAATCCTCTGATTGTTTTTGAAAGCACTTCAACTCTGTCTGCATGCATGGTCTCAATGAAGAAGTATCCCTTAATTTCATAGGGTGACATTATGGCCATAACCTCATTTTCTGCATTCTGGTTTCTGGCTTTTCTCTCTTCTCTGTCCCTTTCAGCATGGTTTGAGAGGTCAATGGCTATGTCCAGTTCCTTTCCTATGGTACATTTTGCTATTTTTATCACGGGCACAAGGACGACTTTAAAACTCTTTTCGTAACTGTTGATCCCGTCCTCAGATTTTATGCTCAGGTGCACATCAAGCTCATCACCCTCATATCCACCAATGGGCGTATCTATTTCCAGGCCAAGATCCCTGCTCTTGTTTCCATCCAGCTCGAATTCATAGTTCACCTCCTTTTTTTCTTCGGATAAGCTGTACTCATCCTTGAGTTTCATTTTCCATTCTATGGAGGAATCCTTTAAATGCATAGAAGTAACGATCTTTACATCAAATTTTCTCTTTGATGGTTGAATATTCTTAATAGCAACGTTCATGGGGATAATTTTCTCCCTGTCATCTTTCTCATCCAGTTTCTTAATGCGTTTATCGCATGCTACTTTTATAACATCGGATATATCTGATGTTAACCAGTCATATTCCATCATTCATTCCACCTAAAATACTATCTGCATTATATAATATATAATAAACCCTATTAAACCAAGCAGGACAATACCAGATCCGGCTATAAGGACAACTTTGGTATACTCATTGCCGTTTGGCTTCTTGGCCATTTTTAGAATACGGGCATATTTTCCCTTTCCTATACCCTGAAATTTACGTTCTATTTTTTCCTGCTGTTCGACCAGCCGGTCTTCGATACTTTTGTCCATTAATATAGATAAGATAAACATAAAATAAAATCTTTTCTAAATTATACTATATTTATGCTAATTATATATTTTATAATATACCATTTTAAAATAACGTGAAACATCAATTCCCTAGCTAATAGCGGGCTGAATCAAAATTTATTATCAGCATAGTTGGTTCTATGGATAATTTATGTTTAATAGGTGAAATATGATAGATATATCTCATTTCGATATAAAAAATACTCATGTAAGAAATCAACAGCAATAATATTTTATCTAAATAAAGTTGATGATAAAAAATAAAATTTGTAAGGCAAAGCTGCCTTTCACATGGAGGTGATCCATCCGCAGGTTCCCCTACGGATACCTTGTTACGACTTAACCCTCCTCACCGACATCAGATTTGATTTAACCCTCTCGAATTAAACCTC